>DATIYD010000458.1:0-7271 GCA_035517975.1 Thermoleophilia bacterium
GGAACACGAAGCCGTAGTTGGTGAGCCAGTGCAGGAGCTTCGGTCCGACGCCGCGCCCGGTCGACGCCGGGTCGAGCAGGAAGTAGCGCTCCGCCTTGCGGTTGCGAAGGTCGATGTCGACGAACCCGCCCAGGCCGAGCAGCTGCGTGTCGCCGCCGTCGGAGACCAGATCGAAGGCGAGGTCCCTGCGAGACTCGTTCATGGCGTTGCGACGGAACCACTCCCGGGTCGCGGCCAGCGAGAAGGGCACGTCGAGGAACACGAGCGAGTAGGTGTCGGAGGCGTTGAACCACTTCACCCGGTAGGGCAGGTCGGCCTCCTCGAGGCCTCGCACCAAGATCCTTGCCATCGCGTCCTCTCCTCGTCGTGCCGCCGCTTTTCCGGTCAGCGCGGTCCCTCGAACAGGCACCGCTCCGCGTTGCGGGCGAAGAACAGCTCCTTGACCTTGGGCTTGAGGGCTTCGTTCCAGGCTTCGCGCCCCTGCTCGAACTCGACCAGCGGGTAGTCGGTCCCGAACAGGCAGCGGTCGCTCAGGTAGCTGTTGACGGCCTGGATCGTGGCGTCGGGCAGGTACTTGGGCCACAGGGCACTGAACTCGAGGAAGATGTTGGGGTGCTTCTGGGCGACGGCCAGGGCGAGGGTCCCGAAGCCGTTGCCGGCGTGCGAGACGACCAGCTTGAGGTCGGGGAAGTTGATGGCGATCTCGTCCATGTACTGGGGATCGCCGAGCCACATGCTCTGGAAGCGGTTGTAGTGCAGGCTGCCGTGCACGATCGCGACCATGCCGTGCTGCTCGCAGTAGGCGTAGAGCGGGAAGAGCAGGTTCGCGTTGGCGGGCACGCCCCAGATGTAGGGGCTGATGTTGACGCCCAGAAAGCCGGCCTGACGGCAGCGGTCGAGCTCCTCGAGGTTGCGGCGGATGCCGTAGTCGGGGTGCACACCGGCGATGTAGTAGAAGCTCCCGCCCTGCGGCGAGGCCTTGATGTCGAGCAGGTGGTCGTTGTCGTCGACCGAGCCGCCGCACACGACGCCCTTCTGCACGCCGCCGGCGACCATGTGCTCGACGAACTCCGGCATGCCCATCGGCGTGAGCCGGTCCTTCATCTTGTAGAGCTCGATGTACTGCGAGAAATGGGGGGCAGGGTGCTCGGGGTTCCAGGGCCGCAGCATCTCCTCGGTCCTCAGCCGGACGCGGAAATCGATGCACTCCATGGGCTACTCCTTTCGCCGCGACAGTGGCGCCGCTCGCGCTCGTCGGTCGCCGGCTCCCGTCGGCGGTCCTGTGGGCAGTCGCGATTCTACGCCCGCTCGTGCCCGGGCGCATGCGGCTCCCGCGAGCGATGCGGTAGTATCGGTCCCGCATGGACGAGCGTAGCGCCCCACCATCTTACGCCCCCCCTTCCAGCCTGCGCGTCGTGGCCTTCGACGACGACGCACCGGCGTGGGACGGCGCCCTGGCGAGCGTGCCGGCCGGCCGCCGCGACGTGTACTTCAGCGCCGGCTACCTGCGGGTGTGGCAGCGCAACGGCGACGGCCGGGCCCACGGCGCCATCTTCACCTCGGGCGACACGGTGGTGCTGTACCCGTTCCTGCTGCGCGACCTGGCCGACGTGCCGTGCCTCGGCCGCTCCTTCGCCGGCCTGCACGACATCCAGACGCCCTACGGCTACGGCGGCCCGATCGTGCACGGCCCCGACCCCGGGGCGCTCGAACGCTTCCGCCTGAGCTTCGCCGACTGGTGCCGCGAGCGGCGCGTGGTCGCCGAGTTCGTGCGCTTCCACCCGCTGCTCGACACGCAGGCCGGCCTCGAGCGGCTGATGGAGGTGCGCGAGGTCAACACCACCGTATGGTGCCGGCTCGACGGCTCGTCCGAAGAACGACTGATGTCGCTCAGCGGCAGCGCCCGCCGCGGCGTGCGCAAGGCCCGCACGGCAGGGCTGCGGTTCTCGGTCGAGACCAGCGACCGGGCCTACGGGCGCTTCGCCGAGCTCTACCGCGAGACCATGGCGCGCCGCCGGGCCGCTCCCTACTACCTGTTCGGCGACGACTACTTCGCCTCGTTTCGCGAGCTGCTGGGCGAGAGCCAGGCGCTGCTCTGCGTCTGGCAGGCCGATACGATCGTGGCCGCGGCCCTGTTCATGCGCTCCGCCGAGCTCGTGCACTACCACCTCGGCGGCTCCGACGCCGGCGCGCTGCGCCTGCGCCCCAACAACCTGCTGTTCTTCGAGGCCATGGAGTGGGGCCACGCGGCCGGGGCCAGAGCGCTGCATCTGGGCGGCGGCTACGGCAGCGACGACGACCTCTTCCGGTTCAAGGCCGGCTTCTCGCCCCTGCGCGCCCACTTCTGCACCGGCCGCGCCGTGCATCTGCCCGACGAGTACGCGCGGGCGGCGGCGGCGCGCAGCGCCGCCGCCGCCACGCCCGACGCCGACTACTTCCCCGCGTACCGCGCACCCTTCCCGCGTGACGGCGAGGTAGGGTAGGATGCGCCGATGACCCTGAGCACTCCGGCCATCCTGGGCGGCCCGGCGGCCTTTCCCGAGCGCCTCCACCTGCTGCGCCCCACATTGCCCACCTTCGCCGGCCTCGAGCCGGAGCTCGCTGAGCTCTACGGCTCGGGGATGCTCACCAAGGGCCCGATCCTCGCCCGCTACGAACGCGCCCTGGCCGCGCACCTCGGCGTGCGCCACGCCCTTGCCGTGTCGTCGTGCACCGCCGGTCTCATGCTCGTCTTCGACCGCTGGCGCGGGGCCGAGATCGTGCTGCCCAGCTTCACGTTCATGGCGACCGCCATGGCCGCGGTCTGGGCCGGCCTCGAGCCGATCTTCGCCGACATCGACCCCGACACATGGTGCCTGAGCCCGGCCGCCGCCGAGGCGGCCGTGACGCCGGCCACGGCGCTGGTCGCGCCGGTGCACGTCTTCGGCAACCCGGCCGACACGACCGCTTTCGACGACCTCGGCCGGCGCCACGATCTCGCCGTCGTCTACGACGCGGCCCACGGCTTCGGGGCGCGGCGCGACGGCGCGCCGGTCGGCGGCGAGGGCCTGGCCCAGGTGTTCAGCACCTCGCCGACCAAGCTGCTCATCACCGGCGAGGGCGGCGTGGTCGCGACCGACGACGACGAGCTCGCCGAGCGCGTCCGCACGGGTCGCGAGTACGGTAACCCGGGTACCTACGACGCCGTCTTCGTCGGCCTGAACGCGCGGCTGCCCGAGGCAAGCGCCCTGCTCGGCCTCAAGGGTCTCGAGCTGCTCGACCGCGAGGCCGAACGCCGTAACGCCCTGGCCGCCGCCTACCGCGAGCTGCTCGGCGTGCTCCCCGGCCTCGCCTTCCAGCGCATCCGCCCGCAGGACCGCAGCTCGTACAAGGACTTCTCGCTGCGCGTACGGGCCGCCGAGTTCGGCCTCACGCGCGACCAGCTCGCCGCCGGGCTCGCGGCCGAGGGCATCGACACGCGCGCCTACTACGTGCCCCCGGTCCACCGCCTGCGGGCCTTCGCGACGTGTGGCCCGCGCTTCGAGGCACGTCTGCCCGAGACGGCCCTGCTCTGCGACGAGGTGATCACCCTGCCCGCCTACGGCCGCCTCGGGCTCGCGGTCGTCGAGCGCGTCGCCGCGTGTATGATGGCGCTGCACGAACGAGCGCCCGACGTGCGCCGGGCGCTCGAGTCGGCGTGACGACGGTGGTCCACGACGCGGCCGCCGGCCGCCGCGCTGGCGGCTCGTCCACACGGAGGGGACAGTGACAGACGACCGCTACGAGATCGACCTCGGCGACTACCTGCGCGGCCTGCTCCACTGGTGGTGGGTCATCGTCGTGCTGGCCGTGCTCGGCGCGGTGCTGGGCGCCGGTCTGACCCTCTCCCAGCACAAGACCTACCTGGCCACGAGCTCCGTCTACCTCGGCCAGCCGACCGATGCGAGCGGCGCCTCGATCGCTGCTCTCAACACCGACCCCCGCGCCGCCGAGGTGATCGGCTCGGCCGACAGCACCATCGCCCGGGTCGTGCCCCTGGTCGGCCAGGGCGAGACGAAGCGCAGGCTGCGCGCCGGCGTCTCCGTCAGCGTGCCGCCGGCCGCCAGCAAGAGCGCGATCGCGCCCATCAACATCGTCACGGTGGGCGTGCACGATGTGAAGCCGGCGCGCGCCGCGGCCGCGGCCAACGCGATCGCCGGCGTGATCGTCGAGCGCCTGGCCAGCTACGACCAGGCCAAGATCGCGCTGCTGACGCAGCAGGTGGCCGCCGACGACAAGCGCCTGGCCCAGCTTCGGGCGACCAACGACGGCGCCCAGAAGGCGCTCGCCGCGATCGCCGCGGGCGGCGGCACGGCCGCGACCAAGGCCATGGCGAGCGCCCCCTATCTGGGCATCGCGCAGTCGGCCACCGGCGAGATCCAGACGCTGCTCGACGACAAGCGCACGGCCGCCCTCACGCTGCTCGTGGCGCACGGCGTCGAGTCGCCGGCCGTCGTGACCAGAGCCTCGCCGCCCTCGACGCCCCAGCCCCGGGCGCTCCATCTGAACACGGCGGTCGGCCTGGTCGTCGGCCTGGTGGTCGGTCTCATCGTCGCCGCCCTGCTCGAGTGGCGGCGGCGCGGGGGCGCCGCCGCCTGACGGGGACACGCAGCCGGGCGCTCACGGCGGCAAGCGACTCCGTCGTCGTCGCGTCAGGCAGGCGCGACTACGTCGCGCGCCTAATCCCAGGATCGGTAGAGCGCCGGGCGCCGGTGCTCGAGCACCGGCAGTTGCCGGCGCACGCGATCGACGGCGCCCAGGTCGAGGTCGGCCACGCACAGACCCACGCCGTCGGCCGCCACCGCCACGACGACACCCCAGGGATCGACGATCATGCTGCGCCCGTGGCAGAGACGGTCGCCGGCGTGCACGCCCCACTGCCCGGCGGCCACCACGAAGCAGCCGTTCTCGATCGCCCTGGCGCGCAGCAGCACCTCCCAGTGGTCGCGGCCGGTCGCCTCGGTGAAGGCCGACGGCACGAGCAGCACCCGGGCGCCGCGCAGGGCGAGGGCCCGGTAGAGCTCGGGGAACCGCAGGTCGTAACAGATCGTGAGACCCACGGTCGTGCCGTCGACCTGCGCCGTGACGAGCTCGTCGCCGGCCAGGAGATCGTCGGATTCGCGGTACACCTTCGCGCCGGCGACGGCGTCGAAGAGGTGAAGCTTGCGGTAGGTGGCCAGCGGCGTACCCGACGGATCGAACAGCACGCTCGTGTTGTAGAAGCGGTCGGGGCGCTCGCTCGCCTCGTAGATGGAGCCGGCCAGCACGGAGACGCCGAGCTCGGCGGCCAGGCCGGCGAGCATGGAGTTGGCCGGCCCGTCGGCGGCTTCGGCCGGGGCGGCTAAGCCGCCGCGGCCGCCCTTGTACGTCCAGGTCTCGGGCAGCACGACGAGGCGCGCGCCCTCGGCGGCGGCGCGGCGCACGAGCTGCGCCGCCGCGGCCACGTTGGCGGCCTTGTCGGCGCCCGAGTTCATCTGCACGCAGGCGACCTTCATGGCCACAAGTATGACCGCCGGACAACGCCGCCGGTAGTGGAGTCTTGACCGCGGTGGTACAATCCCCAGCGCAATGTTCAGGATGACCGCCACCACGACTTCCGCAACGGCCTGGCTCTGGCGCGCCTAGCGCGCCCCTCCTGACATCCCCTGCGGGCTCCGCCCGCCCCGCCCCCGCCGCCACACCTGTTTCGGCCTGCCCGCGCAGCGGCACCCGCGACACTGTGACGGACTCCGCGTCACCGACACCGCGACCGCTCGCATCGGGCCGCGACAGACAGCGACCAACGAGACCGGCCCCCGGGCCGCTCCAGCCAGAAGGAGGTGCGTCATGCAGAAGAAGTACCTGTTGGGCGAAGAGAGGATCCCGCGGCGCTGGTACAACATCGCGCCCGACTTCCCCGAAGCGCCGGCGCCGGCGCTGCACCCGGGCACCGGGCAGCCTGCCGGACCCGACGACCTGGCGGCCTTCTTCCCGATGGGCCTGATCGCCCAGGAAGCCTCGATGGAGCGTTACATCGACATCCCCGAGGAGGTCCGCGACATCTACAGGATCTGGAGGCCGACGCCGCTGATCCGCGCGACGGGCCTCGAGAAGGCCCTCGGGCTGCGCGACGACCAGCGCATCTTCTTCAAGTTCGAGGGCGTGAGCCCGTCGGGCTCGCACAAGTCGAACACGGCCATCGCCCAGGCCTACTACAACCGCGAAGGCGGTGTGAAACGACTCGCCACCGAGACTGGGGCGGGCCAGTGGGGCAGCGCCCTGTCGATGGCCTGCCAGATCTTCGACCTCGACCTCACCGTCTACATGGTCAAGGTGAGCTACCACCAGAAACCGTATCGTCGCGTGCTGATGGAGCTGAACGGCGCCACCGTCTTCCCGAGCCCCACCGAGCACACCGAGACCGGCCGCAAGGCCCTGGCGGTCGATCCGGACAGCCCGGGCAGCCTCGGCCTTGCGATCTCGGAGGCGGTCGAGGACGTCATGGCCCACCCCGGCTCCAAGTACGCGCTGGGCAGCGTGCTCAACCACGTGCTGCTCCACCAGACCGTGATCGGTGAAGAGGCGATCGAGCAGGTCGGGGCCGCCGACGCCTACCCCGACGTCGTGATCGGCTGCGTCGGCGGCGGCTCGAGCTTCGCGGGCATCGCCTTCCCGTTCATGCGGGAGACCCTCGCCGGCAAGGCCAAGACGCGCTTCGTCGGCGTCGAACCCACGGCCTGCCCGTCGCTCACCAAGGGCGTCTTCACCTACGACTTCGGCGACGTCGCCCAGACCACGCCGCTGCTGAAGATGTACACCCTCGGGCACGACTTCATGCCGGCCGGCATCCATTCCGGCGGCCTGCGCTACCACGCCATGGCGCCCCTCATCAGCCACGCCTATAACCTCGGCCTGATGGAGGCCGTGGCCGTGCCCCAGACCAAGGTCTTCGCGGCGGCCCGGCTGTTCACCCAGAACGAGGGCATCGTGCCGGCGCCCGAGTCGGCCCATGCCATCCTCACGGCCATCGACGAGGCCCTGGCGGCCAAGGACGCCGGCGTGGCCAGGACCATCCTGTTCAACCTGACCGGTCACGGTTACCTCGACCTCGGCGCCTACGAGCAGTTCCTGGCCGGCAAGCTCGAGGACTACGACCATCCCGAAGAGGCCATCAAGGTCGCCATGACGCACGTGCCCAACGCCTGACCGCTGACCGCGGCTCGCGCCAAGGGCGAGCGCGGCAGCGATGTGAAGGCGGCGAGCGGGCGGGGGGG
>DATIYD010000459.1:0-2811 GCA_035517975.1 Thermoleophilia bacterium
GCCCGACGCGCCGATCGTGCCGGCCGACGCGCCGATCGTGCCGGTCGACGCGCCGATCGTGCCCGCGGTCGACTCTGCGCGCGGACGCGAGCACGCGCTGGCGCTGGGCGGCGCCGTGCACGAGGTGCTCGAGCGCGTGCCGCTCGGCGACGAGTCCGGCCTCGACGAGCTTGCCGTACGGGCGGCAACGGCGGCCGGCCTGACCGGCGAAGCCGAGCGCGTCGCCATGCTGGCACGGGCCTGCTGGCGGGCGGCGCCGCTGCGCGCCGCCGCCCGCGCGGCCGCCGGGCCCGCCGGTATCGGCTGCCACCGCGAGCTGCCGGTCTGCGTGCGGCACGGCGGGTCGCTGATCGAGGGAGCGATCGATCTCGTCTATCGCGACGACGGGCTGAACGGCTGGGTCGTGGTCGACTACAAGACCGATGCCCGCACGGCGCCCGAGGCGGTGTTCGAACGGTACGGTGGTCAAGCCGGCGCCTATGCGCTCGCGTTCGAAGCGGCCAGCGGCGAACGCGTGGTCGCCGTAGCCGTGCTGCTGGCCGCGCTGCCCGGTAAGGACGGAGCGGCGACGGTCGTCGAGCTGCCCGTCGATGAGCGGCTGCGCGAGCTCGTCGAAGCCCGCCTCGCCGCCCCGACCCAGCCCGTCCTCTAGCGGCGCCGCCGGCGCCGGTCAGCAACTTCAGCCGCGAGGCCGCCCCGACGGGCCGTCACCCCCTACGTCCGCGCCGAATGGTTGAAGCTCGGGCGTGTCGCGGTATAGCTTGGGTTGAAAGGAAGGTCGGCAGCAAGTCAGGGGGGTCACGATGCAACGATTCCTGCGATCGGTCGCAGTCGCGCTCGTCGTCTGTGCCACGCTCGCCGTGCTGGCGGCGACGGCACAGGCGGCGCCGACCGGCGGGGCCAAACTGGGCGGCAGCGTGCCGTCGTGGGCCAGGGAGAGCGCGCTGCAGGCGCCCGCCGGCGCGAGCGTGCCGGTGAGCTTCCACGTCTACCTGGGCTGGCGTCACGCCGGCAGCGCCGTGGCGCTCGCCAAAGCCGTGAGCGATCCCACGAGCGCGCGCTACGGGCGGTACCTCACACCGGCCCAGTTCCGCGCCCGGTTCTCGCCCAGCGCGGCCGACGTCACGGCGGTGCGCGCCTGGCTCGTCGCGCAGGGCTTCAAGGTCACCGGCGTGCCGGCCAACCGCCTCTTCGTGGCGGCCAGCGGCACGGTCGCTCAGGCCGAAAAGGCCTTCAAGGTGCGCCTCAACGTCTATCGTGTCCGCGGCGCCGCGCTGCGGGCGCCGGCCTCGGCGCTCGCCGTCCCCGCTTCGCTCGGGCACATCATCGCCGGCGTCGTCGGGCTCAACCAGTCCCTCACGCATCCACTCAGCAGCCGCGTCATCGCGCCGCCGCCGCCAGGCTTTCGCAACGGTCAGCCGTGGTCGCTCTTCTGGGACGAGAAGCTCGCCACCAGCGCGCCGCCGGCCTACGGCGCCGTGCAGCCCTACGCCGTTCGCGGCTACACGCCGCTCCAGTTCCGCGGGGCCTACGGGGTGGCTCGCGCCATCGCCCGCGGCAACGACGGTCGCGGCGTGACCGTCGCCGTCATCGACGCCTACGCGGCGCCCACCATCGTCTACGACGTGAACCACTTCTCGGCGACCAACGGCGTGCCGCGTTTCCGCCACGGCCAGTTCCGCCAGATCTGGGCGCCCGGCCTCGTCGCCGAGCCGGCCCAGGGCGACGAGCAGGACTGGTACGGCGAGGAGACGCTCGACATCGAGGCCGTGCACGGCATGGCTCCCGGCGCCCGCATCGTCTACTACGGCGCCCTAACCAGCGCCGACACCGACATGGACGCCGCCCTCAACTGGGTCGTCGACCACCACGTCGCGCAGATCGTGAGCAACTCGTACGGCGACTACGGCGAGGACATCCCGGCCGACCAGGTCGATGCCGAGCGCGCGATCTTCATCCAGGCGGCCATCGAGGGCATCGGCCTCTACTTCTCGTCGGGCGACGACGGCGACGAGGTCGTCAACCTCGGCTATCGCACCACCGACTCGCCGGCCTCGAGCCCCTGGGTCACGGCCGTGGGCGGCACGTCGCTGGGCGTCGGCGCCCGCGACAACTACCTCTTCGAGACCGGCTGGGGTACGACCGAGAGCACGCTGACCAACGGCGCCTGGACGCCCGACCCGCCCGGCGACTACCTGTACGGCAGCGGCGGCGGCACGAGCCAGCTCTTCGGTGAGCCCTGGTACCAGCGCCGTCTCGTGCCACCCACGATCAGCCACTACTTCTCGTCGACCAGTCCGGGTCGTGCGGTGCCCGACGTCGCCATGGACGGCGACCCCACCACCGGCATGCTCGTGGGCGAGACGCAGACCTGGTCCGACGGCAGCGTCTCCTACGACACCTTCCGCATCGGCGGCACCAGCGTCTCGTGTCCGCTGTTCGCCGGTCTCATGGCGCTCGCCGATCAGCGTGCCCGGCACCCGCACGGCTTTGCGAACCCGCTGCTCTACTGGCTGGCGGGCACGCGCGCCTACCACCTCATCTACCGCGACATCGTCGATCCCGAGGCGACCATGGCCGCCGTGCGGGTCGACTACGAGAACGGCGAGAACGCTAGCGACGGCGTCACCCTGACGCTGCGTACCATGAATCAGACCGGCACGCTCCATACCATCCCGGGCTACGACGACGTGACCGGCATGGGCACGCCCCGCGGGGCCTACTTCCTGGCGGCGCTCAGCCAGCCCTGGCGGTTCCTGCATCGGCACTGAAACGCTGAACTGATCGTCTGAACGAAGACGAGGCGGCGGC
>DATIYD010000460.1:0-2247 GCA_035517975.1 Thermoleophilia bacterium
GGCCAAGGCCGAGGCCATCGAGCGCGCCTGCCGCGAGCTCGCCGACGGCCTGCACGGCGACCAGGTGGTCGTCGACCTGCTGCAGGGCGGCGCCGGCACCTCGACCAACATGAACGTCAACGAGGTGATCGCCAACCGTGCTCTCGAGCTGCTCGGCGAGCCCCACGGCGCCTACGAACGGGTCTCGCCGCTCGACGACGTCAACCTCCACCAGTCGACCAACGACACCTTCCCCACCGCGCTGCGCCTGGCCGCGGTCCGCCTGCTGCACGACCTCGAGGAGCAGGTCCTCGCCCTGCAGGAGGCCTTCCAGGTCAAGGAGAAGGAGTTCGCCCACGTCGTCAAGGTGGGCCGCACCCAGTTCCAGGACGCGGTCCTGACCACCCTCGGGCGCGAGATGGGCGCCTATGCCGAGGCCCTGAACCGCGACCGCTGGCGCATCTACAAATGCGAGGAGCGGCTACGTGTGGTCAACCTCGGCGGCACGGCCATCGGCACCGGCTTCGCCGCCCCGCGCCAATACATCTTCCGGGTCGTCGACACGCTGCGCGAGCTCACCGCGATCGGCTTCGCGCGCGCCGAGAACCTGACCGAGGCCACCCAGAACGCCGATGTCTTCGTCGAGGTCTCAGGCATCCTCAAGGCCTGCGCCGCCTCGCTGCTCAAGCTCTGCTCCGACCTGCGCCTCCTGTCGAGCGGCCCCGAAGCGGGCCTCGGCGAGATCAGGTTGCCGGCCCGGCAGGCCGGCTCGTCGATCATGCCCGGCAAGGTCAACCCGGTGATCCCCGAGGCTGTGAGCCAGGCGGCCATGCTGGTGATGGGCTACGACGGTGTGATCGCCCAGGCGGTCGCCGCCGGCAGCCTCGAGCTCAACCCCTTCCTGCCCCTGGTCGCCGCCTGCCTGCTCGACAGCCTGCTGCTGCTCGAGCGCGCCTGCGCGAGCCTGCGACGCGACTGCGTCGAGGGCATCGAGGCCGACGAGGAACGCTGCCGCCGCCACGTCGAGGCCTCGTCGGCGGCCGCCACCGCCCTGGTGCCCGAGATCGGCTACGACGCCGCCTGCGCCGTGGTCAGGGCGGCCGTCGAGCGCGGCGTGAGCGTGCGTGAGGCGGCGGTCGGCGGCGACTTCGTCGCCGCCGACCGCTTCGACGAGTTGCTGTCGGCCGAGGCGGTCTGCCGCCTGGGCACACCGACTCCTCTGACGAGGGGCGACAGCGAATGACCATGATGGGAGCCCCCAAGGGCATGCGCCTGCACATCGGCCTGTTCGGCCGCCGCAACGTCGGCAAGTCGAGCCTCCTGAACGCGATCACGCGGCAGGATGTCTCGATCGTCTCTGACCAGGCCGGCACCACCACCGACCCGGTCGAGAAGCCGATGGAGCTGCTGCCGCTGGGCCCCGTGCTGTTCATCGACACGGCCGGCATCGACGACGTGGGCGCCCTCGGCGAGCTGCGCGCGGCCCGCACCCTGCAGGTCTTCGAGCGCACCGACCTGGGTGTGCTCGTGGCCGCGGCCGATGAGTGGGGCGACTTCGAGGACATGATCCTCGAGGAGTTCGCCGCCCGCCAGATACCCACCGTCGTCGTCTTCAACAAGGTCGACCTGGCGACGCCGCCCGCGGTCCGCGAGGAGCGGCTGCGCGAGGCCGGCTGCAAGGTCGTGCGCACGGCGGCCTCGCTGGGCCGCGGCGTGCTGGACTTTCGTCAGGCGCTGCTCGGCGCGGCGCCGGCCGACTTCGTCGACAACCCCACGATCCTGGGCGACCTGGTCGGACCGGGCGAGCTCGCCGTGCTCGTCGTGCCCATCGATAAAGAGGCGCCGCGCGGCCGCCTGATCCTGCCGCAGGTCCAGTCCATCCGCGATCTCATGGATTCCGACGCCATGGCCCTGGTCGTGAAGGAGCGCGAGTTGAAAGAGGCGATCGTCCGGCTCACCCGGCCGCCCCGCCTCGTGGTCACCGACTCACAGGCCTTCCTCAAGGTGGCGGCCGACACGCCGCCCGACGTGCCCATGACGAGCTTCTCCATCCTCTTCGCGCGCTTCAAGGGCGATCTCACCTCGCAGGTCGCCGGCGCCCTCGCGATCGAGGGACTGCGCTCGGGCGACCGCATCCTGATCGCCGAGCACTGCAGCCATCACCCCATCGGTGAGGACATCGGCCGCGTCAAGATCCCGCGCTGGCTCACCCAATACGTTGGCGGCAAGCTCGACGTCGACCACGTGCAGGGCCACGACTTTCCCGAC
>DATIYD010000461.1:0-4272 GCA_035517975.1 Thermoleophilia bacterium
GGCCATGGTGCGCAGCGCCCTCGTGACGGCCTCGCTCTGCCCGTAGGTGGTGCCCGAGAGCTGCTCGCCGAGCTCGATCAACGGCCGGAAGGCGTCGGTCTCGAAGACCGTGACCACGCCCTGGTGGACGGCGGTGACGCGCTCGAGCCCCATGCCGGTGTCGATGCTCTGCGCGGCGAGCTCGGAGAGCTCGCCGCGCTCGTCCATCTCGTACTGCACGAAGACGAGGTTCCAGTACTCCATCCAGCGGTCGCACTCGCAGCCGGGCCCGCAGTCGGGCTGGCCGCAGCCGTACTCCTCGCCCATGTCGTAGTAGAGCTCGGTGCAGGGGCCGCACGGTCCGGTCGCGCCGGCCGGTCCCCAGAAGTTGTCGCCCCGCCCGAGGTGCACGATGTCGGCGTCGGTGAAGCCGTGCGACTTCCAGATGGCGATGGCCTCGTCGTCGGCCGGCACCTGCTCGTCGCCGCCGAAGACACTCACCTTCACGCGCGAGCGGTCGATGCCGAGCTGGTCGGAGAACTCGAGCGCCCAGGCGATCGCCTCGCGCTTGAAGTAGTCGCCGATCGAGAAGTTGCCGAGCATCTCGAAGAACGTCAGGTGACGCGCCGTGCGCCCCACGTTCTCGATGTCGGACGTGCGAAAGCAGCGCTGGCAGGTGGTGAGGCGCCGGGCCGGCGGGGTGTCGACGCCCAGGTAGTAGGGCTTGAACTGCTGCATGCCGGCCGTCGTGAACAGGACGCTCGGGTCGCCGGCCGGCACGAGGCTGGCCGGCGGCGGCGCGAGGTGGCCGTGGGCTGTGAAGAACTCGCCGAAAGCCCGGCGGATGTCGGCCGCCGACAGGTGCGGCCCGTTGCCTTGCTGCGTCATGCTCACCTCACCTGAAGCGGTCGTGAAGGACCCGCGCGGGCGGCCTTAGAGCGCCCCCTCGCCGATGTTCGCCCGCAGTTTCTCGAGGGCCCGGCGGATCAGCCGCGACACGTGCATCTGCGAGATGCCCACGCGAGCCGCGATCTGCGACTGGGTGAGGCCCTCGAAGAACCGCAGGTGGAGGATGTAGCGCTCGCGCGCGTCGAGCTTGGCGAAGCCCGGCGCCAGCATGGTGCGGTCCTCCATCGTGTCGTAGGCCTCTTCCTCGGTGCCCATGTAGTCGATCAGCCCGGTCTCGTCGTCGCCCGACTCGCCGTTGGGGGCGGCCTGCAGCGAGACGGAGTTGTAGGCCTGGCTCGTCTCGAGAGCTTCGAGCACCTCTTCGGGAGTCGCCCCGGCCGCCTCGGCGATCTCGTTGATGGTCGGCGAGCGCTGGAGCTTGGGCACGAGCTCGTCGATCACCTTGTTCAGGCGGATATTGAGCTCCTGCAGTCCGCGCGGCACGCGCACCGACCAGCCCTTGTCGCGGAAGTAGCGCTTGATCTCGCCGATGATGTTCGGCGTCGCGTACGTGGTGAGCTCGACGCCGCGCGTGAGGTCGAAGCGGTCGATGGCCTTGATCAGGCCGATGGAGCCCACCTGCACGAGATCGTCGAAATGCTCGCCGCGCGACGAGTAGCGCCGGGCCAGCGAGCGCACCAGCGGCAGATACATGGTGATGAGCTGGTCGCGCGCCCGGCGGTCGCCGTGCAGGTGGTAGCGGCGCAGCAGGAACTGATCGAGCTTCTCGGACTCGTCCTTGCCGCGCGCCGTGCGCGGCACGACCCGCTCGATCTCGTCGTCATCGTCGTCGCCTTCGTCGGGCGCTTCGCCGGATGCGTCGTCGTCGGTCTCGTCGAGCGCTTCGCCGCTCGCGTCGTCGTCGGCCTCGTCGCGCTCCTCGTCGTCGCGCTCGTCGTAGGGTTCGCCGCGATCGTCGCCGGCCAGAGGGTCGGCGCCGCGGCGGCGCCCGAGCTGGTCGCGGCCGTCGTCGAAGGGATCGCCGAGCGGGTCTATCGTGTGGGCGTCGGTCACGGTTCTCCTCAGGCCCCTGCGCGGCGCTTGGCGAACACCACGCAATAGCAGTCGTCGGGCGCGGCGCAGACCTCGACCGACTCGACGACGCCCCGCATGACGGTCTTCAGATCGAGGCTGGTCCCGGCGTCGTCGCCGGCCAGCCGCGCCCGCAAGGCGGACGAGCGGAAGGGCCCGGCACTCACCGACACGCCGTCGTCGTCGACCTCGATCGACAGCTCGTGGCGAGGATCCTCGCCCGAGTCGCTGGCCGCCGTGAGGAGCTGCTCGACGGCCACGTAGAGGTCGTCGATCTCGTCGAGCGACAGGTCGACTCGCGCCGCGACGCCGCCGAGCACCATGCGCACGACCGGCATGGCGGCCGGCGTGGCCGTCACCTCGAGACGGATCAGGTCTGCCACGATGGATTCCCTTGTTCGCTAGTCTGTCGGATGGCCGGCATCGCGCGGCGCGGCCGCCACCAGGGCTCGCTCAACCTGGTGTTCACGCGAACGTGCCGCCCGCAAACCATCGTCGAGCGCGAGCTGCGCCCGCCGGCGCGCCTCGCCGTAGCCGCGGCGCGCCTCCTGGGGGAGCTGGCGCAGCACCTCGACGTAGCTCTGGCCGGTGGCCTGGCTGCGGTCTCTCACGTAGTAGGCAAGACCGGCGCCGGCGAGCGTCGCGCCGAAGACGAGTGTTCCCCAGAGCCTCACGCGCCGCTCACCTCGCTCGACTCGTCGGGCGGCGCGGTGTCGGGCTCGCCGGGATCGTCCGGAGCCGGCGCCCACGGCGCGTCGCCGGCCGACGAGCTCGCCGGCCCTTCGGCGGGCGGGGTGGTCGTCGCGTCGCCGGCGCCAGTCGTCGGGTCGGGCTCAGATGCCTCGCCGGTGTCGGAGCCGCGGTTGAAGAAGCTCGAGACGGCCTGCGAGACGCCGGCGCCGAACGCGGCGGCCTTCTTGGCCGGCACCGTGATGGCCGATTCGACCACGCGCGTGGTCTGGTCGACCTTCTCGGTGACGTCGACCACGCTCGACATCACCACGTCGACCTTGTCGAGCTCGGAGTTGACGCCGTCGAGCGTCTCGGTCGCCTGCTTGAGCAAGGGGACGACCTCGCCGTCGACGTCGGTCAGAAGCTTGTCGGCCGAGCCGAGGGTGCCGCCCAGACGCACGAGGGCGTAGATCAGGCCGATGCCGACGACGACGAGGAAGAACGCGGCCGCGTAGCGCAGGGCCATGGACGGGGCGCTGGCGGCCACGGTCAGCACTAGGTCACTCATCGACGTCGCCTCCATCGCCGCTCGTCTCGGCCTCGGGTTTGCGGGCACACCCTATCACACCGGTGTGACGCCGGTGCCGGTCCGGCTCCTCCGCCGTGATGATGCCCCCGCCGACGACGACGTCATCCCTGAACAGCACGGCGGACTGCCCCGGCGCGAGGCCGCGAAACGGCTCGGCCAGCTCGATCCGCGCACGCCGGCCGGACAGACGTGTCAGCGCGCCGACGGCGACGGCGGCGCCCCGGTAACGCAGCTGGACCTCGAGGTCGCGACCCTCGCCCAGGCCGCGGTCGACGAAGTCGCACAGCTCGACCGAGGATGCATCGAGCGCGGCGGCCGGGCCTACGACCAGGCGGTTGGCGCGGGCATCGACGGCGAGCACGTAGAGCGGCTCCGGCGCGCTCAGCCCGAGGCCGTGCCTCTGCCCCACCGTGAACCGCCAGGAGCCGGCGTGACTGCCCAGCACGCGGCCCTCGCGGTCGACGATCTCGCCCTCGCGCTCCGGCGCTCCCCGCGCCGCCAGGAACTCGCGGTGATCGCCCGGCGCGAAGCACACGTCCTGGCTCTCGGCCTCGTCGGCCGGCGGTAGCCCGGCCCGTCGCGCCTGCTCGCGCACGGCCGCCTTGGTCAGCTCGCCGAGCGGCAGCAGCAGACGCTCGAGGGTCTCCGGCGGCACGCGCCACAGCATGTACGACTGGTCCTTGGCGCGGTCGCGCCCGCGGGCGACGTGCGCCACGCCGTCGACGGTCACCACGCGGGCGTAGTGGCCAGTGGCGACCCAGCGCGCTCCGAAACGGTCGGCCAGCCGGACGAGGCGCTCGAGACGGCCGGGGTTGCAGGCGACGCAGGGGTTCGGCGTCTCGCCGGCGAGATAGGCGGCCACGAAGGGCTCGACGACCTCGGCCGCGAAACGCGGCTCGTCGTTCAGGCTGAAGTGCGGCGCCCCGATGGCGTGCGCGCTGTCTCGCGCGCGCACGATCGCGGCCGGCGAACAGCAGCTCCGCTCGTCGTCGCCCGGCCAGAGCTTCACGGTAGCGGCTCGCACGTGGTAGCCGGCCTCGCGCAGAAGAAGG
>DATIYD010000462.1:0-2423 GCA_035517975.1 Thermoleophilia bacterium
TCTCGACCTCGTACTCGCCCTACATCAAGGCGCTGTGCCGGGTCACCGGGTTCCCCTTCGCGCAGTGTCGCTGCACGACGATCGACCTCGACGCCTGGCACCTCACCCGCGACGAGAGCGAGTGGCTGCGCGACCGCGCCGCCGTCGCGGCCCTCGACCGTCTCTTCTGGACGGACATGGGCGCCCAGGGCCGGCGCAGCGCCGAGATCGTGGCCGCCGTGCGGCCGATCGGCGGCAACCTCAAGCTCGAGGCGCTGCGCGCCATCGCCGCCGGCCGCCGCGTCGAGCTGTCCGACGTCATGTACGTGGGCGACTCGATCACCGACGTGCCGCCCTTTGCCGCCGTGCGCAAGGCCGGCGGCGTCGCCCTGAGCTTCAACGGCAACCGCTACGCCCTGGCCGCGGCCGAGCTCGCCGCTGCCGCGGCCGACACGGCGCCCACCCGCGAGCTCGCCCTGGCCTTCGCGGCCGGCGGCCGCGAGGGCGTCCTGGCCGCGGCCCGCGCCTGGCCGCCGACGAGCAAGCCGCTGCCCCGCGTGGGCCTGCTCGCCGAGGCCGAGCCGGCGCTCGTGCACGCCTCGGCCTACGCGCGCTCGCACGTGCGCGGCGAGCGCGTCGCGCGACTCGGCTAGCCGGCCACACAACGCGGCTGGCTGCGCCCCGTGGCTCGATCGGCCGTCGCCGGCTGCGTCGCTCGACGCGGCCGGCGACGGCCCGCGCCCACGGGCGCTCCCTTCTCTTCGGGCGCGGCGCCTTATAGACTGGCGGCGGCACCTATTACCGAGCAAGGAGCCGACGACGTGAAGGTCAAACGAGCTCTCATCTCCGTCTTCAACAAAGCCGGTCTCGAAGAGTTCGCGCGCGCGCTGGCCGATATGGGCGTCGAGATCATCTCGACGGGCGGCACCGCCCGCCTGCTCGGTGACCAGGGCATCTCCGTCACCGAGGTCTCCGACGTCACGCAGTTTCCCGAGATGCTCGGCGGGCGCGTCAAGACCATGCATCCGCGCATCCAGGGCGGCATCCTGGCACGGCGCGACGACCCCGAGCACATGAGCACCATCGCCGAGCACGGCATCGAGCCGATCGACATGGTCGTCGTCAGCCTGTATCCGTTCGAAGAGGTCTCCTCGCAGCGCGGCACGCCCGAAGAGGCCGTCATCGAGATGATCGACATCGGCGGACCCACCATGATCCGTGCCGCCGCCAAGAACCACGAGAGCGTGGCCGTCATCACCGAGCCCGACGACTACCCGGCCGTGCTCGACGAGCTCAGGTCGAACGGCGGCGAGCTCTCGCTGGCCACCTGCCGTCACCTGGCCACCAAGGCCTTCCACCGCACCGCCCACTACGACTTCGTGATCGCCAACTGGTTCTCCGAGACCGAGGGCGACTTTCCGAGCCACATCCTGCGCGACTACGAGAAGGTGATGGAGCTCTCCTACGGCGAGAACCCCCACCAGCGCGCCGCCTACTACGCCGAAAGCGGCGCGCGCCGTCACCTGCTCAGCCGGGTCACCCAGCTCCACGGCAAGAAGCTCTCGTTCAACAACCTGTACGACCTGCACGCCGCGCGCTCGCTGGCCAGCGAGTTCGCCCTGCCGGCCTGCGTCATCATCAAGCACAACAACCCCTGCGGTTCGGCCCTCGCCGAATCGCTCGAACGCGCCTACCTGAAGGCGCTCGAGTGCGACCCGGTCTCGGCCTTCGGCTCGGTGATCGCCGTCAACCGGCCGGTCGACCTGGCCACGGCGCAGCGCATGAGCGAGCTCTTCATCGAGGTGCTGTTCGCGCCCTCCTACGACGACGACGCCCTCGAGCTGCTCTCCCGCAAGGCCGACATCCGGATCCTCGTCGACAACGAGCGCCGCAAGTTCAGTCCCGGCGAGATGGACTACAAGCGCGTACTGGGCGGCCTGCTCGTGCAGGACCGCGACGCCGACCTCGAGGACCGCGAGTCGATGGAGGTCGTGAGCGAGCGCCATCCGACCGAGGCCGAGTGGGGCGACCTGATCTTCGCCAGCCGCGTGGCCAAGCACGTCAAGTCGAACGCCATCGTGATCGCCAAGAACCTCGCCTCGCTGGGCGTCGGCGCCGGCCAGATGAGTCGCGTCGACTCGACCCGCCTCGCGATCGAGAAGTCGCACGGCGACCTGCAGGGCGCGGTCGTCGGCTCCGATGCCTTCTTCCCCTTCCCCGACGCCGTCGAGCTCGCCATCGACAACGGCGTGACCGCCTTCATGCAGCCCGGCGGCTCCAAGCGCGACGACCTCTCGGTCAAGATGTGCGACGCCCGAGGCGCCGCCATGGTCTTCTCGCGTCGCCGTCACTTCCTTCATTAGGCTCCCAAGCGACGGCGGCGGCGACGTTCCGTGGCCTAGCGCCACTGCCCGGCGGGAAGACTAGGGCTCGCGCTCGCGTGC
>DATIYD010000463.1:0-5644 GCA_035517975.1 Thermoleophilia bacterium
CATCTGCGAGCTGGCCCACGCCGCCGGCGCCACCTACGTGGCGCGAGGCACGCCGTATGCCTACACGAGGCTCTCGCAGCTGATCGCCGGCGGCATCGCCCACAAGGGATTCGCCTTCGTCGAGGCCATGGTCTCCTGCCCCACCTACTACGGCCGCCAGAACGGCATCCCCGACCCCTCCGACATGATGAAGCGCCAGCAGTCGCGCGCCGTGCCGGTCGAGAAGTTCGACCGCGACGGACCGCGGCTGCACGACCGTTACCCGGTCGGGGTGCTGCACCACACCGAGCGCGAGGAGTACACGGCCGCCTACGCCGGCGTCGTGCAGCGGGCTCAGGGGAGCTCCCGTGGCTAAGCGTGGCGTCACGCCGGGTGCTCCGGCGGCCGAGGCTGCTTCCACGGCCGGCGACGTCCGCCACGAGATCCGCCTGTCGGGCTCGGGCGGCCAGGGCATCATCCTGGCGGCCACCCTGCTCGCCGACGCCGCCGTGGCCACCGGCCGCGAGGTCATCGCCACGCAGAGCTACGGTCCCGAGGCCCGCGGCGGCGCCTCGAAGGCCGAGGTGATCGTGGCCGACGCGGAGATCGACTTTCCCGAAGTGACGGCCCCCAGCGTCACGGTCTGCCTTTCGCAGGAGGCTTTCGACGCCTACGCAGCCCTCACCGTGCCCGGCGGTCTCGTGGTCTACGACGACCGCCTCGTGCAGCCGGCGCCGCTGCCGGAGCGCCGCGTGGTGGGCCTGCCCTTCACCGAGCTGGCCGAGACCGAGCTCGGCAAGGCCATCGCCGCCAACATCGTGATGCTCGGTGCCCTGCAGGAGCTCTCCGGCGTGATCGACGCCGAGCCGCTGGCCGACGCCGTGCGCCGCCGCCTGCCGGCCAAGATCGTCGAGCTCAATCTCAAGGCGCTCCAGCTCGGACACGACCGGGCCGTCCAGGCGACGAGCGGCCGGCGCCCGAGGACCGGCGCCCGAGGACCGGCGCCCGCTCGAACGTGAGCCTCGTCATCGTCATCGCGGGCGTCGCCGGGCTCGCGGTGGCGGCGTTCTTCCTGGCCGAGCTCGTCGTCGACGCGCTGCGCCGCCGGCAGTTTCTCGACGTGGGCGTCGCGATCGCTGTCGCCGCCTTCACCGTCTGGCTGCTGTTCACCTACGGCGACGCCCTGCTGCAGTAGCGCCCGGCGAGGGCCGCCCGCCCATCGCGGGGGTCGCCCGCGCGGCGCGGGGGTCGCCCGACCTAAGGTTTGAGCCCAGCGTGCCGATAACCACGACGCATCTCCCCCGGCGCTCGCGCCACGGGATCTGAAGCTGAAGCGAAACGAGGCATCGCGTGAAGGTCCGGCAGTCAGAACGCTTCGCCCGCCAGGCGTGGCAGGCAGTCTGATGGGCGCCAAGCGCATCCTCGTCGTCGACGACAACCCCGACGTGCTGCGCCTGGTCGACGACGCCCTGTCGGCCGCCGGCTACGAGGTCACGACCTCTCCCGACGGGCGCTCCGCGCTCCGCGACGCGACGCTGTCGCTGCCCGATCTCGTCCTGCTCGACATCGGGCTGCCCGATCACGACGGCTTCACGGTCTGCGCCCGGCTGCGCGAGAAACCGGCCGCGCTCGATTGTCCCATCATCTTCCTGACCGCGGCCGGCGACATCGACAGCCGGTTGCACGGCTTCGAGCAGGGCGCCGTCGACTACATCGTCAAGCCGTTCCACATCAAGGAGCTGCTGGCCCGCCTCAAGGTGCATCTCCACGAGGAGGAGCCCAAGTGTGAGTTGCCCAACCCGCTCACCGAGCGCGAGCGTGAGGTCGTCAAGCTGCTGGCCAGCGGCAAGACCTACAAGCAGGTCGCCTGCGCGCTGCAGGTCTCACAGAGCACGATCCGCAACCATCTCCACAACGTCTACCACAAGCTCGACGTCGTCGACCGTGCCCAGGCGGTCATCGTCAGTCGCGAGCAGGGCTGGATCTAGCGGGGGACAGCACCGACCGCCGCCTCCCCACCAAGGCAGACGGTCACCAGTCCACGAACGACGAGGGGCGGGATGCGAGCATCCCGCCCCTCGTCGTTCGTGGGGAGACGCCGGTGGCGACTACGTGGTCTGGAACGGCAGATCGGGAAGCGACCACCAGCCGGCCAGCACGCGGCGCTCGGTGGAGCGGCGGTCGGGTTCGGGCCGTGGGCCGAAGCCGACCCGGCGCTCGGCCCGGCGGCGGTCGACGAGGACCTGCACGTCGCCGCGGGCGGCATAGCGCGCCTCGAGACGCTGCACGAAGAACTCCTCGAGCGCCCGCGGTACGATGATCGTCTTGACCTCTGGGCTCGTTTGCTGGTCGGCCATCTGCTTCCTCCTCGACTGCTGGGCGGCAGGGGTAGGCTTTCGCCCCGCGACCGGCGAGTCCTGCCGGGCTGTGCGCCCACGACCTTGAGTCTACGGCCGCTCGAGGGCGACCGAAACGTCGCCCGCCTGCATTGCCGTTGTCCGGCCTGACGACGGCGGTCGTGCTCCGCCCGCGGAAGCCAGACCGCCGACGGCGGCCGGGGCGTCGCCGGCGGCCGTCGTCCGCGAGGCGGTCGGCCGCGGCGTCGCCGGGCGCTGTCGTCCGCGAGGCGGCGGGCCGGACCGCGGCCGTCCAGTGGTCCCTGTTCCTCGATGAGGCTCGCGCGTATCATGCGCACATGCCGACACTGACCGACCAGCTACGCCGCGCGCGACTCCACACCCAGGCGGACCCCGGGATGCCGCCCTCGTGAGCGCCGGCCGGCGCCTGGTCGCGATCTACAATCCGACCTCGGGCGGCGGCCACTTTCGCCGCGACGTGCCCCTGATCGTCGAATCGCTGGGGGCGCTCGGCTTCACGGTCAAGGAGGCGCCGACCCAGCGTCCGGGTCACGCCACCGCTCTTGCCGCCGAGGCGGTCGAAAGCGGCGCCGAGATCGTCTGCGCGATCGGCGGCGACGGCACGGTCAACGAGGTGGTCAACGGCATGGCCGGCAGCCGGGTGCCGCTGGCCGTCATCCCCACGGGCACCGTCAACGTGCTGGCCCTCGAGCTCGGCATCCCCCTCGATCCGCCCGACGCCTGCCGCCTCGCGGCGCGGGGGCACGTGATCGACGTCGATCTCGGCTTGGCCGGCGAGCGCTACTTCGCGCTCATGGCCGGCGCCGGCGTCGACGCGGCCGTCGTCTCGTCGCTGAACCCCACCCTGAAGCGCGCCCTGCGTGAGGCGGCCTTTGCCATCCAGGGTTTTGCCAAGTACCTGACGAGCGACTCGCCCCTGATCCGCATCGAGACCGAAGAGGAGTGCATCGACGGCTACTTCGTCGTGCTGGGCAACGCCGCCAACTACGGCGGCAGCTTCGGGGTGACTCCTCTGGCCGACATGCGCGACGGCCTGCTCGACGTCTGCGTGCTGACCGACAAGTCGTTCTTCGAGTTCGCCGGCTACTGGCTGGCGGCGCTGCTGTCGGCGCCCATGCAGCACTCCAAGGTGCGCTACTTCCGCACGAAGGGGGCGCGCCTCACGGTCGCCCCCGGCGAAAAGGGCGAGGTGCTGGTGCAGACCGACGGCGAGCCGGCCGGCCGGCTGCCCATCGACTGCCGTATCGTGCCCGGCGCGCTGCGCGTCATCGTGCCCTGAGCACGAGAGGGCCGGCGCCGGGCTCCCCCGCCTAGAGCCCCATGACCCTGGCCAGCGAACGCAAGCGAGCGACGTAGGCGTCGCGGGCGCGCGGCGTGCGTACGGCGATCTCGCCGGGGGCCGCGATGGGCACGACCTTGAACGACGGGCTGTCGTAGACGCGCAGCTCGAGCGGGTCGTGCTCGGCGGCGTCGGCCTGGCCGAACAGCTTGCCGAGCAGGAAGCGTGAGGCCTCGTCGCCGATCGGCACGACGTAGTGCGGCGTCGTGATCGAGATCTCGCGGGACAGGAACGAGTAGCAGTTGTCCTGCTCGAGGGGTGCGGGGCGGCGCAGGTGGCAGTCGCTGCGCGGCACGCACTTCACCACGGTGGTGAAGTAGGCCTTGGCGCGGCCGCCGTTGGTGAGGGAGGGGATCAGCTCCGCGAGCTCGCGGAGCACGGCTGTTCCGGCGGGGAGGTCGGCAGCCTCCTCTTCGGGCGACGGGTGCAGCGAGACGAACATGACCTGGGCGTGCGGATGTCCGGCTCCGGAGAGGGCGCGGAGCCGGCAGGACACGATGTCGTCGCACTTCGTGCACTGCTGTTCGGCCCGCGCCAGCTCGTCGAGCTTCTCGGCTGCGTCTTCCATGGGGACCACGCTCCTTTGCATCGGGGGTCCGTGAAGGCCGTCCCCGGCACGGCGGCCGGAAGGACGGCGGCGAGGTTCGGTGCGGCTGCGCTCAAGCCCGGCCGCCGCGCAGGCGGTACTCGAGGCTGATGGCTTCGGGCGTGCCGATGAGACAGAGCAGAAGCTCGTCGCTGAAGGGCGCGAGCACGATGTTCAGCTGGTCGAGCTCGACCGTGATCAGGCGGGTCTCGCGCTGGGCGAGCTCGTCGGCCAGGCGGGCGGCGATGTCGATCGCGCCGCCGAGGTGGGCGGCGACGGCCTCGGTGTCGACGTCGGCATCGGCCGCGGCGGCCACGAGGAAGCCGTCGTGTGAGATGAGCAGGGCGCCCTTGACGCCCGGGCGCTCGCGATAGGGGGCGAGCTTGCTGGCGAGGGCGTCGCTTGGGTTCATGAGACCTCCAGGGCCGTTGAGATCTGCTGGTGGACGGTGCGGGCGAAGCCGTCTGCGCTGCCGGCGTCGACGAACGTGCGGGAGAAGCCGTCTGAGCTGCCTGCGATCTCGCTCAGGAACATGCTCATGCGCGGCATGGGGGCGTCGCCGGGTTCGTCGACGAAACCGTCGAGGGGCAGCTGGATGAGGGTGTCGCCGGAGAGGAAGAGGCGGTTGAGCTCGCGAGGCGAGAGGCGGACGCGGACGTGTACGGCGACCCCCTGCTCGACCTGCTCGCTGCCGATGTCGATCTCCACGGTCCAATACTAGGGCCACGCTTCGCAGCGTTTCAAGCGCGACCTCGTGACGTGGTGTGGATGACGGGGGCGGCGCCCGGGCGGAGGCGGTGCGGGGGGTGGCGCGGAGCGCGCAGCGGAGGCGGCGCGAGCGGCCGGGGCGTAACCGATCGAGGGCGTTACCGAGCGGCTGCGAGCGAGAGCTCGGCCGGCGCCGCCGGCGCCACGACGAGCTCGGCGGTGGCCGGTCCGGCGAGCGCCGCGACGGCGTCGTCGAGGAGCTCGCGCGGGTCGTGCACCGGCGGGTAGGAAGCGCAGCCGAACGACAGGGTCTGGCGGTGGCGGTCGATCAGCCGGCCCGTGACCTCGTGACCCGCCTCGTCTATCCAGTCGCGCGCCGAACGCGCGTCGTGCCCGCGCAGGGTGACGGCGAAAAGGTCGGGGCTCAGGCGGAAGGCGAGATCGTCGGGTCCGAGCGTGCGCTTGAGGCGCCGCGCCACGATGCGCACCACCGCCTCGCTGCCCTCCTGCCCGCGGAAATCGCGCAGGTCGCGGAAGTGGTCGAGGCGCACGCACACGAGGGCCAGCGGCTCGTGGGCGGTCTCGGCGGCGGTCAGCTCGGCGGGCAGGAGCGCCTTGACGCGGGCCCGCGAGTAGAAGCCCGTGCTCGCGTCG
>DATIYD010000464.1:0-5334 GCA_035517975.1 Thermoleophilia bacterium
TGCGCATCGACCCCGACCTGTGGCGGGAGCTCGAGCGCTGGGCGGCCGACGACCTGCGCTCGGTGAACGCCCAGGTCGAGTGGCTGCTGCGCGACGCGGTACGCCTGCGACGTGGCCCGCGACGGTCAGCGCCGAAGCCCGGCGACGAGAATCCCGGCGAACCGAACGGCGAGAGAGCGCACGACGATTGACGGCCGGCCGACAGACCGCGGTGTCGTCGCACGGGCGCCCCGGGTATCACCCCCGATGACCGAGGCGGCGCGCGGCGCGACGGGGTTTGGCCCGTCATGACCGGCCGCCCGAGGGGAGGCGCGTGATGGACGAGATCGCACCCGGCATCTGGCGCTGGACTGCACGCCACCCGCAATGGCACACCCGCATCGAATGGGGACACGAGGTGGCAAGCTACGCTCTGATCGGGGACGGCCTCGTGCTGGTCGATCCGCTCCTGCCGGCCACCGGCGCGCCCGGGCGTGCCGAGGTCGACCGCGCGCTCGAGCGACTGGCGCGCGAGGCTTCGCGACTCGACATCACGATCACCATCCCCTACCACGCCCGAAGCGCCGAAGAGCTCTTTCTGCGCTACCGCGACGCCCTGCCCACGGCGATCTGGGGGCATCGCGCCGTCGCCAGGCGGTTCACCGACGACGCGACGGTTCTGAGCGAGATCGAGCCGGGCGGCCCGGTCGGCGAGGTCGCCACCGCCCTGCCCATCGGCAAACCGCGACGCTACGAGACGCCGCTCTACTTTCCGGCGCATCGCGCCCTGGCGTTCGGCGACGCAGTGATCGGCATCGACGGCGGTCTGCGCATCTGGCAGGAAGCCTCGACCGATCCCCTCTGGCACGAGCGCGTCTTCGTGCCGACCATGCGCCCCCTGCTCGATCTCGACGTCGAGCGCGTGCTGGTCACGCACGGGCCGGCCGTGCTCCATGACGGCCGCCGGGCGCTGGCCGACGCCATGGCGGCCGGGGCCTGGGACTATCGCACGCTGAAGGTCTAGACTGAAGGTCGACGAAGGGCCGTCGTCCCGCGGCCGGCAGTGGCCGGACAAAGGGTGGCGGCACCAGGCGCGCACCGAAGTCGCGCATCCCTGAGCGGCGACGAGTCGCTCGACGGCACAAGGGGCGAAACGAAGTCGCGCATCCCTGAGCGGCGACAACGTAGTCGCTCGACGGTACTGACCAAGGAGCCTGTGTCATGACCCTCTTCTTCCAGCGCGGTGCGATCGACGCCGACCACCTGCGGTTCGTGCTGCGCATGCTGCCGGTCGACGTGAGCTTCGCCGACGAAGACGACGTGCTGCGCTACTGGTCGGGGGCCACCTACCGCACCTGCGACCCGCACTTCATCGGCCGCGACCTGCGGGACTGCCACCCGGGCGACTCGCTCGAGACCCTCGAGGCGATCCTGCGGGCGTTCAAGAGCGGCGAGCGCGACGTCGCCGAGGGCTGGCACCGCGAAGGCGAGTCGTTCCACTACACGCGCTACACCGCCGTGCGCGACGACGCAGGCGCCTACCGGGGCATCCTCGAGGTCAATCAGGATCTGAGCGCCGCGCGGGCGCTCGACGGCGAACAAGCGTTGCCGGGCTGGTAAACAGCGGGGCGGGCGCGCCCGCCGACCCTGCTGTCCGGGCGGCGTCAGTCGCGCGCCGCGAACTCGTGCACGCAGGCCGGAGCGCCGTCGACGAGCGAGGCTGTCCGGCGATGGGCCGCGGGCTCGACGCCCAGCAGGCCGCAGAGCATGCCGCGGTCGAAGGCGCAGACCAGCTCGGGATGCTCGCGGGCGACCTCGAGGAACACGCAGTTGCCCACCTCGATGACCACGGTGTGGTCGTCGCGCACTTCCACACGCGGACTGCAGCCTGTGTCGCGCAGCCAGGCCACCGCGTCGCTCAGATCGAGGCCCCCGTTGTGGCCGCTGCCGCGCGACAGACCCGCGGCCGCTTGGCGGCCGAGCTCGTAGCCGACCGTTTCGGCGCGCGATGCGGAGGAATCGTCGGCGCGGACTGCCAGGCGAGCCAGCGCATCGGCGAGCGTCTGATAGCGGCGTGGCGGAAGCTGGATGTCGAGGCGCGTGGTCGATGGCGAGTAGACCTTGGCCGGACGGCCGCCGCGGGGGTTGCGGCGCGTGCCGATCACCAGCAGGTCGGCGTGCGTGAGCTTCTCGAGGTGAGAGCGGGCGACCGTGCGGTGCAGGCCGAAGGCACCTGCGACCTCGCTCGCCGAGACAGGCTCGATCGACTCGACGACGTGCTGGTAGATCGCGAACCTGGTCGGGTCGCCGAGAGCCCCGCCGAGGGCGCCCAACCTGGAGAGGTCCCATTGTCGAACGATATCCATCGTTGCCCCACTATAGACCGTCGCGAAGGCCGGGCCAAGCAGACATTGTCGCACGCTTCCAACGCCTCGCGAGCTCTCCCGGCAAGGGCTTGCCGGGCGGTCCGGCTGGGTATCTCACGGTGACGCCGCGGGGCGGCGCCGTCACGCCACCGGTCGAAAGGACAGCCATGATCAAGGTGAGGAGCTTCACGACGCCGATCAAGATCTTCGCCACCATCCGCGAGCTCACCGAGCTCGACGATACGGTGGCGCGCTTCCTCGCCGACGAGAAAGCGACCAGCGTCTACTCGGTGAGCGACTCGACGACCGCCGGTGACACCGGCGAGACCATCGGCCTGATCAGGGTCGTCGCCTACGAGGCCTGAAACGCGAGCGGCGGGCGGCTCGCGGGCGGCCCGTCGGGGCTAGCCGCCGGCGGGCCTAGCTCTCCGGCGCCTCTGGAGAGAGTCCGAGCGCGGCAAGCTCGTGGCGGCAGAACCAGACGAGGTCGCAGCGCGCGCACCACGCGGCCCGAAGCTCCGGCGCCGCGCTCACGGGAGCGCTTGGCATGGGGCCGCGACAGCGCGGACAGGCGAGTGCCCGGTCGGCGCGAACGGCCGCTGCCCGGGCCGAAGATCCGCCGGGTGCGGCCCCGCCCGGGCGTCTGGCGAGCATGGTCTGGACCTGCTCGCGGCTGGCCGCCAGGCCACCGCACGAAAGGCACGACAGGACGGTCGTCTCCTCCGAGACGACCTCGTGCAACGCCGCCCCGCAGCAGGGGCAGACGCAGCCGGTCAGGATCGCGCCCTCGTTCACAGATTGTTCCTCGTCGCTTTGCACAGCTCTCCCTCAAGAGGCTCTATCGGCGCACGAGAGCGGACGCCTTAACCGCGGCCGGGGCCCGACACGCGCCGCCCTCGGCGCGACTCGGACGTCTCATTGAAGAGAACGGTTCGCGAGCGGCGATCCTTACGCCCGCGCCGCCGTCAAGGATGCGACTCGCGCGCGCCCGCCCACGCCGCCGTCGATGACGCGACTCGCGCGCGCCCGCCCACGCCGCCGTCAAGGACGTGTCCCCGCTTGCCGATGAGCGAGCGGTGGGTACGAACGCGACACGGTGCACACGACGCAGGCTCATGGCCGGCCTGCTCGGCGGCGCCCTGCTCGCAGCCGCGCTGGCCGGCGGCTGCGGCTCGCGTCACACCGCGGCCGATCCCTACGGCGCCATCCACTCCCCCGGCCCGCCGCCGACCGCGCGAGCCGGCGCCCGCGTGTGGGCCGCCGGCATGCCGCTGCTGATCGTGGCGAGCGCCGACGGCGGCGCCACCTGGCGGACACGTCATCGCACGACGACCGGCGACCCCTTCTCCAAGGTGCTGTTCGGCATCGCCTTCGCCGACGCCCGGCACGGCTGGGCGGTGGGCAAGGCCGGGCTGATCGTCGCGACGACCGACGGCGGCGCCACCTGGAGCGCGCAGCACGAGGCAAGCGAGGACGACCTGCTCGACGTCGCCACGACCGACGCGAACCACGCCTGGGCAGTGGGCTTCGTCGGCCGGAGGAGCGCCGGGCTCATCCTCGCCACGGCCGACGGCGGCCGGACCTGGCAGCGGCGCTACGGCGGCAGCGACGTGCTGAGCGCGGTGAGCTTTAGCGACGCGGTCCACGGCTGGGCGGCGGGCAGCACGGGGATCCTCGCGACCACCGACGGCGGAGTCCACTGGCGCCTGCAACACGCGGTGCCGCGCGCCTACCACCTGAGCGGCCTGGCCTTCGGCGACGCGCGGCACGGCTGGGCGGTGGGCGGCGCCGGCGATGGCCTGATCAAGCCCGGCTTCATCATGGCCACGAGCGACGGCGGAGCCCACTGGTCCCTGCAGCTCGCCGGCACACGCGACAGCTTGAACGACATCTCGTTCGTCAACGCCAGGCAGGGCTGGGCGGCCGGCAGCCAGGGACTCCTCTACCGTACGGCCGACGGCGGCACGACCTGGACGCCGGTGCCCATGGACCGCGCCTTGGAGTTCGGCGCTGTCTGCTTCGCCGACGCCGAGCACGGCTGGATGGTCGTGCATCCCCACTGGGACCTCGGGGCCGCGGCTGCCGGCGACACCGGCGCGGAGTGGAGTCTCCTGCGCCAGCTCGTCCTGCTCGCCACGAGCGACGGCGGTCAGACCTGGACGGCCGTCAGTTCCGCCCACGGCATCCCCGCCCCCGCCATCCTCACCGACGTCACCTGCAGGGAGGCCGGGGTCTCACCGCGCTGATAGGCTCTCAGGGGAGCATCGTGAACCCTGAATCATGACAGAGGACACTCCAGCAGCGCCGCGGGTCGGAAAGTCCGGCGGATGGCGTCGTCTCCTGGCCAACCTTGCGGTGGGACTCACCTGTTCCGCCACCGCCATCGCCGCGCTCTACGCCATCACGCACCTTTTGCTGCCTAATACCCAGATCGACTGGTTCCTGGCCGGCTGCGCCGTGCTGGTCGGAATCGGCTGTCTCGGTGCGCTCGTGGCAGGTGTCTGGAGCTTCGTCGCCTGGATGCGACACCAGCCGACGCGGTCTCTTCTCACGTCGAGCTTCGTCGTGCTTGCGCTTGTCGCAGCCGTGGTGGTCGCAGTCATGATCTCCCGCCCCATCGACCGGCCCGATGACGCTCAGACCTGGGCGGGCTATCAGACGACACGCAACGGCGTCACGCAAGTGGCGGCGACGTGGAGACAGCCGCGCGCCTGGCCAAGTGACGGCCGGCGCAACTCGGTGTTCGTCTGGGCCGGGCTGACCTACCCCGAGACCCCGTCTGTCGTGCAGATCGGCACCCAGGTCGCCTGCGCTCGACACATGAGGACGGTCTACCGAGCCTGGTATGAGCTCTATCCCGCGGACCTCGTCTCCATCCCGCTCTCCGTAAGGCCGGGAGACCTGATCGCAGCTGAGGTCGTGCGGGTCGACCAGGACCACTTCCGTCTGGCTCTCGCCGATACGACGACCGGGCGGAGCTTCTCTACCA
>DATIYD010000465.1:0-2113 GCA_035517975.1 Thermoleophilia bacterium
ATCATCGCCGGCATGATCGGCATGGCGATCTCGACCGACGTCATCGCCCTGCTCGTCTCGTTCGAGCTCATGTCGCTGCCCAGCTACGTGCTGGCCGGCGTGCTGCGCGCCGAGCGGCGTTCCGGCGAGGCGGCCATCAAGTACTTCCTGAACGGCGCCTTCGCCTCGGCGGTGCTGGCGTTCGGCCTGGCGCTCGTCTACGGCGCGACCGGGGCCACCTGGTACCAGACGATCCACCACGCGCTCAGGGCGACCGACCCGCGCAACGCCATGCTGCTGGTCGCGCTCGTGCTCGTGGCGACCGGCTTCGGCTTCAAGATCGCGGCGGTGCCGTTCCACGGCTGGGCGCCCGACGTGTACGAGGGCGCGCCCACACCGGTCACCGCCTTCATGTCGGTGGGCATCAAGGCCGGCGCCTTCGCCGGGTTCCTGCGCCTCGTCGCCTTCGCGCTGATCCCCGCGTCGCAGGGCTGGTCGAACGTGCTGATCGTGCTGGCCGTGCTCACCATGGTCGTCGGCAACGTGCTCGCCCTGCCCCAGCGCAACCTCAAGCGCATGCTGGCCTACTCGAGCATCGCTCACGCCGGCTATCTGCTGCTCGGCCTCGTCGCCGTCGGTCGCAGCCACGACTCGGCTGGCGCCGGCGCCGTGCTCTTCTACCTCGCGGCGTACACCTTCATGAACCTGGGCGCCTTCGGTGTGCTCGTGCTCATCCGCAACCGCAGGCCGTTTGCCTACACGCTCGACGAGCTGGCCGGTCTCGGCCGCTCGATGCCGCTCACGGCCCTCGCGCTCACCCTGTTCATGCTGTCTCTCACCGGCATCCCGCCGCTCGCCGGCTTCTGGGCCAAGTTCTTCATCTTCTCCGCCGTGGTCTCGGCCCACCTCACGTGGCTCGCCGTGGTCGCCGTCATCATGAGCGCCGTCTCGGCCTTCTACTACCTGCGCGTCGTGTGGTACCTGTACTTCCGCGAGGCCGAGGCGGCCGACGAGCAGCCGCCCCTGCTCAGCGCCGACACCGGCATCTCTGCCGCGACCGCCGTCACCGTGCTCGGCGTGCTGGTCGTCGGGCTCTACCCGGCACCCGTCATCGCCGCCGCGCAGGGGGCCGTGCGGCTGCTCCTCGGAGCCTGACCGAGCCGCGCCCTCAGCGGGCGCTCCGCAAGCGTCGACCCGCGCTTCGGCGCCGATGGGCATCGTTGCCGGCAGGGTAGACTTACGGGCACCGGCAACCGCTTCACGGGCGCGAAAGGAAACGGACCGAGCGTGAACATCCTCTTCTTGGGCGACGTGTTCGGCCAGCCCGGTCGGGACGCCGTGGTGCGAGAGCTGCCCGCGCTCGTGGCCGACCACGAGGTCGATTTCGTCATCGCCAACGGCGAGAACGTGGCAAACGGCGCCGGCATCACGTCAAAGCTCGCCCAGAAGCTCCTCGCCGGCGGCGTCGATGTGATCACCACGGGCAACCACATCTGGCGCCAGCGCGAGGTCTATCCGTTCCTCGACTCCAGCGACCGCATCGTGCGGCCGGCGAACTTCCCCCCGTCGAGTCCCGGACGCGGCCTGACGGTGCGCGCCACGAGAGACGGCGACGAGATCGCCGTCATCAACCTCATGGGACAGGTCTTCACGGGGGTCGGCATCTCCCCGTTTCGCATCGTCGATGCGCTCGTCGACGAGGCCCAGACGCTCTCGGAGACCATCGTCGTCGACCTTCACGCCGAGGCGACGAGCGAGAAGGTCGCCATGGCGCAGTACCTCGACGGCCGGGTCACGGCCGTGATCGGCACGCACACCCACGTGCAGACCGCCGACGAGCGCGTGAGCGAACGAGGCACGGCGGCGATCACCGACGTCGGCATGTGCGGCCCGCGCGACTCGGTGATCGGAGTGCGCAGCGAGATCATCCTGCGCCGGTTCCTCTCGGAGCTGCCGGCGCAGTTCGAGGTGGCCGAGGGCGACGTGCGCATCAACGCCGTCGTGGTCGTCGTGCAGGGTGGCCGCGCCGTCGCGATCGAGCGGCTCGAGCGACGCTGCTGACCGGGGGCCGCGGGGGGAAGGTGGATTGAGCGGGGAGGCGACACAATCGGGGCTCAAGCGGGACGTCCCACGC
>DATIYD010000466.1:0-2348 GCA_035517975.1 Thermoleophilia bacterium
GCGTCGCCGAGGCCCTGGGGCTCCTCGTAGCCGACGTACGTCGCGCCGTCCCTGAGCCAGACCACCACGCGCAGCGGCAGCTCGAGGCCGACCTCGGGTCGGCCTGCATGAGCACGGTGCCGCTGCGCGGGTCGCCAAAGATCAGCACCTGCTCCTCGGCCAGCTCGAGCCCGGCGAGGCGCGCGTTGGAGGCGTGGTCGATGCGGGCGAAGACCGTGATGCCGCGCTGGAACAGCGCGTCGATCAGCCGCCCCATCGTCGTGTCGACGCTGTAGGGACTCTCGACCGTCTTGAACACCATGCCGTCACCGCCTCGTCTCGGCCCTCGCCGTGCCACGCCTGCCTTGAAGGCTTCCACCGGGCGCGCGGCGGGCAACCGATGCGAAGACCCCGAGGACGGCCGCCGCGCCCACGCTGCCGGCGCAAGTGCCCCGGTCGGGCCACCGAGCGCTCACTCGAGCTCGAAGGCGATCTCCATGAGCTGGATGAGGCGCCGCAGGAACCGCGCCACGGGCACGCCGTCGACCACCTCGTGGTCGAAGAGCACGGTGAGGCTCACGAACTCGCGTAGCTCGACGTGGTCGCCGTCGGGGCCGGGCCGGCGCCCGATGGCGCCGACCGCGACCACCAGCGGGTGGATGGCGATGGGGATCCCCCACCCCCCGCCGCCGGAGCGGCTGGCCACCGGCACCGAGGTCACCATCACGGTGCCCATCGTCGCCTTGACGCGCCGCGGGCTGCGCAGCAGCGGCTCCCAGTAGAGCCACCTGCGCAGCGTGAACGGCGCCCTGAAGGCCAGGGGGAGCAGCCAGGCGGGCGGCGTGTAGCCCTGCGCCTCGAGCCACTGCTCGCCCGGGGCCAGCGGCAGGCTCTGGACGCGCCGCACCTCGGCGCTGATCTCGGCCACGCTGCGCTGGTCGGCCCGGCGCAGCACGAAGGGCATGGGCAACCGTTCGTCGCTCTCGTCGTCGCCGAGGCGCCGGTAGACGGCCAGCGCGGTGTCGACGTCCTCGAAGACGACCAGCCTGCGCCGGCCGCGGCGCAGGCCGTGCACGCGGCGGTGCTCGGCGGCGGCCCGGGCGACGCACTTCACGACCCAGGCCGTGAACGACAGGTCGGCGCCGGCTCGCTTGTGCCGTGCGATCGCGGCCCGCGCGCGGGTGACGTCGACCTCGAGCAGCACGGGGACGTAGTGCTTGCCCTTGGCCACGCGGAAGAGGTCGAGCCCGGCCGTCCGCGCGAGCGGGTAGGGCAGCTCCTCGTAGCGGCCGAGCAGGTCGTCCTCCATCAGCGCATCGTAGCGCACCGGGGGCGGCTCTCGCCGCCGCCGCTAGAACACGCCGTACTCGTCGGCCGCCTCGCGCAACGCATGCATGTTCTCGGGCCGGGCCTCGTCGGGCACGCCGAGGCCCGAGTCGAGCATGAGGGCGCCCCCGTCGCCGAACAGGTCGATCAGCTCCTTGACGTCGTCCTTGACCTGCTGCGGCGTGCCGGTGCACAGCAGCGAGACCGGCACGTTGCCCCAGAAGCACATGGAGTCGCCGAGGACCTCCTTGAACTTCGCGCGGTCGATCCTGTCGAAGTGACCGGCGACTTTGCCCGGCGGGAACTCGGCCAGGTACTTGAGGCGCGGCGTGTAGTCGCCCTCGAAGAGCGGGTTGGGCACGCCGCCGGCCTCGATGATGGCCAGCACGAGGCCCTTGAACGTGGGCCAGTAGAACTTCTCGAACTGCTCGTCGCTCATGAAGCCGCCGGCGCCGCGGTGCATCGGAATGAAGACCCGCGGGTTGCCGGTGACGGCCATGACCATCCTGGCCAGGCCGACCTGCGCCTCCTGCACCAGGTCGATGGTGGCCAGAAGCTGCTCGGGGTGGCGGTACATGTCGAGCGTGCTGCCGCGCAGCGAGCGGAACATGTCGGAGACTACGTCGAAGGCCGGGATGATGGGCGCCCCCCAGGTGCGCGGGTAGCCCAGGGCGGCCATCTCCTGGGCGTTGGCCGCGTCGGCCGCGAAGTAGCCGGCCACGGCGTCGGACATGGCGAGCAGGCTCTCGAGAGCCTTGCGCACGGGCGGCGCCGCAAGCAGGGCGCCGCCCACGTTCATGAGGTAGTAGGTGTTGGCCATCCAGTACAGCGGCGGGATCGGCACCTGGCCGAAGCCCTCGAGGCCGCTCGCGATGCGCGGGAAGATCTTGGCCAGGGTGAAGCCGTTCGGGTCGGCCAGGAACTCGTCGTATTCGTCGGGGCGCATGTACTCGTCCTCGACGAACTGAAAGCCCGTGTCGTCAGGCAGATCGCCTCCCGGCCAGCGCATCTGGGTCGAGCCGATGGCCTCGTACCCGGCTGCT
>DATIYD010000467.1:0-3815 GCA_035517975.1 Thermoleophilia bacterium
CGACGTAGCCGTGCCTCTGCCGGGCGATGATCCTGGTGTGACGTAAACGAGGACGGGCCGGCGATCTGCGACCGCCGAGGCGCCGCCCCAGGATCGGAGGAGGAGTCATGACAGGTGTCGCCGAGAGGATATCGCCCTCGCGGACGGTGGCGCCCACCCCGGCGAGCGGCCTGCCCGCCGGCGCCCCGGCGCGTCTGTATTACATCGACTGGTTGCGGGTGCTGGCCGTGCTGCTGCTGTTCCCGTTCCACACGCTGCGCGTCTTCAACGCCGACGACCCCTTCTACGTGAAGGCGACCCACCTGTCGGGCGTGCTCTCCGACGTCCTTAACTTCATGTCGGTCTGGCACATGCCGCTGCTCTTCGTGCTGGCCGGCGCCTCGACGTTCTTCGCGCTCGGCAAGCGCAGCTCAGGGCACTACCTCGGTGAACGGCGCAAGCGGCTTCTGGTGCCGTTCCTCTTCGGCATCTTCGTGCTGATCCCACCGCAGACGTGGTACGGGGGGCGCTTCAACTCGGGCTACAGCGCGTCGTTCTGGCACTACCTGACGAGCGGCGACTTTCTCAAGTGGAACATCAAGGACGGTGGCGACTACTACGGCGGCTTCGGCATCGGCCACCTCTGGTTCATCATCGTCCTGTTCCTGATCGCCGTGATCGCACTGCCGCTGCTCGCCTGGGGACGCACCGAGCGCGGCGCCGCGTGGCTGGGCGGACTCTCGCGTCTCCTCGCCCATCCTGTCGGCTGGGCGCTCGCGGCTGTGCTGCTCCTCGTGGGTTCCGCGCTGCCGAACCCGGCGGGTCTGCAGCCCTTCTACTACCTCGTGTTCTTCGTGCTCGGCTACCTCGCCGTCTGCGACGGGAGCTTCATCCAGGGCGCCGTGCGCTACCGGCTGCCCGCCCTCGCCGGCGGCGTAGCCCTCTCGATCTGGTGGGTGCTGGCCGGCGCCCGGCTGCACGACGCGCAGCCGTCCTTCTCGCCCGCCTCCGCCGCGCTCGCCTTCCTCGGCGTCCTCGCGGCCTGGATGGTCATCGTCGGCCTGCTCGGCTGCGGCAAGCGCTACCTCGACCGCACCTCGCCGGCCCTGTCCTACCTGGGCGAGGCGTCGTACCCCGTCTACATCCTGCACCAGACGGTGATTGTGGTCGTCGCCTGGTTCATCGTGGGCCTGGCCGCCTCGGAGCCGCTGCAGTGGTTCGCCCTGATCGTGGTCTCGTTGGCCGTCACCTTCGCGCTCTACGAGGTGGTGCGCCGCTTCGCGCCCACGAGGTTCCTGTTCGGCATGAAGCCGCTCAAGTCGCGCGCGGCGACTCGGGTCGCCGGCCCTGCCGGGGCAACTGTGCCGCACGCGTCGTCGCAGGCCGTGCGGTCGGCGGGCCGGTAGGCGCGCGGGGCGGTCGCGCTCCGGCGCCACCGCGGTCATCGCTGGAACGGATGGGCGGGCGGGCCTCACGGCGCGCCCGCCCCTCGTCCCGTCCCGGCCTACGCCGCCGCTTCGACCCTGCCGTCGTCTCGCACCACGGCGAGCACGCGGCAGATGAAGGCCCGATAGGCGGCCATATAGTCGGACAGGAACTGGGCGGTCGTGGGGTCGGTGACCTCGCCGGTGTCCTTGAAGAGGCCCGGTTCGAACTGGATGTACGCCTCGGGCGCGCTCATGGTGGGGGCGTCGCAGAAGCTCAGGACGCTCTTCAGGTTCTGTTGCGCGACGGCGGTGCCGATCTTGCCGATCGAGGCGCCGATCATGGCCGCCGGCTTGGGCGCGAACGAGTTCATGCCCCACGGGCGGCTGGCCCAGTCGATTGCGTTCTTGAGGGCGCCCGGCAGGGCGCGGTTGTACTCCGGCGTCACGAACAGCACGGCGTCGACCGAGGCGAGCAGATCCTTGAGCGCCCGCGCCTCGGGCGGGTAGTCGGCGTCGTAGTCGGGGCTGTACAGCGGCAGGTTGCCGATGGGCACCTCGACGAGCTCGAGGTCGTGAGGCGCCAGCCTGATCAGCGCCTTGGAGAGGGTGCGGTTGATCGAAGTCGACGACAGGCTGCCGACAAAGTAGCCCACCCGGTATGTCTTCACGAGCGCCTCCGGTGGATCGAGCGGACAGGTTCCAGGGGTTCTCAGGGCGGGGCGGCGAGCTTCCGGCCCTTTCAGCTCGCCGCCCCGCCCGGTTCGTCACGCCGCCATCGGCATCTGCATCAGGCCGAGCTGCGTGAAGAGCCCCATGATGTCCATCTGGCCCCAGTGCTCGTTGATGCGGCCGTTCCGCACGTGGATGATGTCGATCGCCTCCCAGGTGGCCGGCCGGCCGGTCGCCGGCATGCCCATGAAGGACCCTGTGTTGGTGCCCTTCCAGGTGCTGCGCGCCGACACCTGATCGCCCACTCCGAAGGCGTCGTCGATCGTGATGCGCAGGTCCGGGAATCCGGTGCGGATCATGGTGGCGATGTCCTTGACGCCCTCGCGACCGGGCCGCACGCCGGGCGCGGGCTCATGCTCCACGAAGTCGTCGGTCAGGCACTCGTCGATGACGCTCAGGTCGCCGTCGGCGAACACTCCCAGCGTCACCCGCCGGAACAGCTCCACGTTTTCCTTCTCGCTCATGTGGCTCACCTCTCGTGCTTGTCGATGTCCTGCCCAGGGCGCTCGGCGGCCCCGGCGGGGCGAGCCGTGGCCCGTCTCTGCGGGTACCCCGCCGCCGGTCGCACGCAACCGATGGTCGACCGTTGGCGACGGCGGGAGAACACTCGCCGCAGCACGAAAGCGGGGCGGCGCTGTTCGCGACGACGGAGCGCCGCCGCGACCTCGAGCTGCGCGCCGTTCAGCAGCTTGACGACGGGCGCCTGAGCCTTGTCTACGGCGTCGGCTGACGCAATGAAGGCGTCGCCGCGAACGGCGCGCGACGAGGGCGCCTCTCCGCTTCGAGGCGCTACAGCGGCGTCGTCGTGCCGCTGTCTTCGAGCAGCGTGACGGTCACGCGTCCGGGAACACTCTTGCGCACCGCGGCCCGCAGCTCGTCGATCGGCGGGGACGGGCTTGGGCCCAGAACGGTGATCACGATGGTGCTGCCTTCGACCTGGACCGACTCGACCTGCCACGGCGTTCCCCTGGCCCAGGCCGTCGCGGCCACGTCGGTGGCGTTCACCCAGTGCTCGTAGCGTGCCGTGCGCAGCGACTCGAAGCCCAGCGGCATCAGGATGGCGACGACGAACACGATGACGAACGTTCGGGCGCGCCGGGCGACGCGCGGGTCGCGTTCGGTCGCGAGGCGTCCGAACCCCGCGGCGCTGAACACGATGACGCCGCCGATCAGGATCGCGGCGACGTTGGCCAGGAACAGCAACATGGCGCCCGTGGCCAGCTTGAAGTTGCCGGCGCCGGCCGTGATCCCCACGACCGCCAGGACCGGCACGAGCGAGATGGCGATCGCCACGCCGGCGAGGATGTTCGACACGTCCCGGCGCGACAGCGCGAAGGCGCCGGCGAGGCCGGTGGCGGTGGCCACTCCCAGGTCGAGCAGCGTCGGCGAGGTGCGACCGACGATCTGGGGATTGGCGGTGAGCGGCATGCGTTGGGCGGTGATGAGCCCGACGAGCACGCCGAGCGCGATGTTGACGACGATGCCGCCGACGAGCAGCAGCAAGGCCGTGCGCAGGCGCCGGTACGAGCCGACGACGGTCGCCAGCGCCACGCCGTAGATCGGCGTCGCCAGGGGCGCCACGATCATGGCGCCGATCACAGCCGGCGTGGAGTTGCCGACCACCCCGCCGGCGGCGATCAGGCTCGACAGGATGAGCAGCATCCAGAACTGAGAGAGCTT
>DATIYD010000468.1:0-6573 GCA_035517975.1 Thermoleophilia bacterium
GCAGGCGCTCGCCGGTGGCGAGCGCCTGCGCCGCCCGCCCCTTGTACATGATCTGGCCCGGCTCGCCGCAGGGCACGCCGATGTCGGCCAGCGCCGCCGCCGCTCCGACCTCGAGCACGGCGCCCGGCAAGCCCAGGTCACGGGCGGCCAGCAGGGCGTTGCGCAGGCGCGTCTCGTCTTCGAGCCGCTCGGTGAAGTAGGCATAGGAGGAGAGCGCGAGGTCGGCCAGGCCGAGCTCGGCGAAGGGCGTGAGCCACACCAGGGCGTCGTCGAAGGTCTCCGCCCAGAAACAGTTGCTCACGATGCCGACCTCGAGACCGTTCGCGCGGGCGTGGCGCGCGGCGGCCAGCACGACCGGATAGGCGAGCATGGGCTCGCCGCCCTCGAAGTAGACTGTCGTGCAGCCCGCGCTCGCCGCCTGGTCGATCGCTTCGCGCAGCTGGGCCAGCGTCATGGTCGACTCCTGGTCGGGGCTGCCCCAGACGAAGCAGTGATCGCAGGCGTACGTGCAGCGGTAGGTGACCAGGAGGTGCAGCGCCTCGAGGCGCGGCGGATGCGCGGCCGGCGACGGCGGCGCGGCGGTCTGCGACTCGTCGCTCATGGCGCAACTGTACGCCGCGGGCAGCCCGACGGCGAGTCCCACCGAGCGTTCTCGCGCCCGACACGGGCTGTGCGGCGACCGTCGTGCGCGGGCCGCCGTGAGCGGGTCGCCGCCAGACGGCCCCCCCGGCGCCCCGGCGCTGTAGAATCCTCTCCGGCGCGGGCATCGTCCCCCCGCTTCTGATCACGACCCGAAAGGCGGCGGTCCTCATGCCGATTGGACGACCAAACGTCGCACGACTCGATGCCAGAGGCATGGTCGAGGGCCTTCTGCGGGCCAGCAAGTACAAGAAGGATCCCGAGGTGGCCGAAGAGGCGCGGCTGGCGCTCGAGCGCCGCATGCCGATCCTGCTCGATACCTTCCAGTCCAAGAACACCCGTCACATGGTCCTGGCGCGCGACTCGTTCCGGCAGATCGGCGAGCCGGCCGTGCCGTTTCTCGCCGACGTGGTCGACCACGGCGACACCGGCCGTCGCGGCGACGCGGTCCATATTCTCGGCGAGGTCGGCCTGCCGAGCGGGCTGTCACCGCTCGCCGACGGCCTGCGCGATCGCGACTCGGGCGTGCGCCTGCTGGCGGTGCGCTCGATCGCCAAGATCCCCGGCGAGCGCTCCGACGAGCTGCTCGAATCGGCACTGCGCGACCGCGATTCAGACGTGCGCGTCGCCGCCATGAAGGCTCTGAAGAAACGCGGGAGGGTGTCGTGACCAGGGACTACCGCACGTTGTCGCTGTGGCTCGACGGGGTGCCCGGCGCGCTGACGCCGCGCCCGCCCCTGATGGGGCCTACCGAGGTCGACGTGGCCGTGGTGGGGGCGGGCTACACCGGTCTCTGGGCGGCGTACTACCTGAAGAAGGCCGACCCCGCGCTGCGCGTCGTCGTGCTCGAGAAGGAGATCGCCGGCTTCGGCGCCTCGGGGCGCAACGGCGGCTGGTGCTCGAGCTACTTCGCGGCCTCGCCGGGCACGATCGCCGACGAGTTCGGTCGCGAGGCGGCGATCGCCATGCAGCGCGCGATGTTCGAGACGGTCGACGAGGTCGGCCGCGTGGTCGCCGACGAGGGCATCGACGCCCGCTACCACAAGGGCGGCGCGCTCACGCTGGCGACCAGCGAGGCCCAGCTCTCGCGCCTGCGCGACGAGATCGAGCACGAACGCGCCTGGGGCTTCGGCGACGACGACTACGCCGAGCTCTCCGCCGCCGAGGCGGCCGGGCGCCTGCGCGTCGAAGGCTGCCTCGGGGCCATCTTCTCGCCGCACTGCGCGAGCGTCGATCCGGCGCGCCTGGCGCGCGGCCTGGCCGAGGTGGTCGAACGACTCGGGGTGACGATCTACGAGCGCACCCCGGCCCTCGCCCTGACGCCGCACGAGGTGGCCACGCCGGCCGGCGCGGTCAGGGCCGGCGCGGTCGTGAACGCCCTCGAAGGCTACGTGACGACCCTGCCCGGCCACGCCCGCGACCTCATACCGCTCTACTCGGTGATGATCGCCACCGAGCCGCTCCCGGCCTCGTTCTGGGATGCCGTGGGCTGGTCGGGCCGCGAGGTCTTCGGCGACGAGCGCCAGCTCCTCATCTACTGCATGCGCACCCAGGACGATCGCATCGCCCTCGGCGGGCGCGGCGCGCCCTATCACTTCGGCTCGCGGGTCAAGGACGAGTTCGACCTCGCGCCCAAAGTGTTCGCCGAGTTGCACGAGGTGCTCAAGAGCCTGTTCCCGAGCATCGGCGGAGCGCGCGTCACGCACACCTGGGGCGGCTGTCTCGGTGTGCCCCGCGACTGGTTCACGTCGGTCGGCTACGACCCGGACACCGGCATGGCGTGGGCGCGCGGCTACGTCGGCGACGGGGTCTCGACGACCAACCTCGCCGGGCGCACGCTGGCCGAGCTCATCGCCGGCGCCGACCACGGCCTTGCCGGTCTGCCCTGGGTGGGCCACGTCTCGCCGCGGTGGGAGCCCGAGCCGCTGCGCTATCTGGGCGTCAACCTGGCGCTGCTCATGATGGGCAGCGCCGACCGCGCCGAGGCGCGCAGCGGCAAACCTGCCAGGCGCGCCGAGCTCACCGCCCGCCTGATCGGCCGCTAGCGCGCTGGCCTGACCTGGCCCTTCTCAAGGCCTTCGCGCCGCGGAGGCCGCGACCGGCGCCGGGCGCCGCTTCAGGCCTTCGCTTCGACCGGCGTCAGCTCGACGTCGAGCCGCTGTGTGAGGCGGATGACCGAGAGGGTGAGCGGCGTGCCGACCTCGTGCTCGGCGAGCAGCCGGTGCAGCGCGTCGACGTCGGGCAGGTCGCGGCCCTGCGCCGCCACGATGACGTCGCCTTCACGCAGGCCGGCCTGCTGCCCCGGGCTGCGGGGCTCGACCCCGGCGACCAGCACGCCGCTCTCGCTCTTCAGGCCGAAGTAGCGCACCAGCCGCCGCCGGATGGGCACGTTCTGCGCGACCACGCCGATGCGTCCGTGAGCCAGCCGCCCGTCGCGGATGAGTCGCGAGGCGACGTACCCGGCCGTGCTCAGGGCGATCGCGAAGCAGAGACCCTGCGCCGGCGCGATCACGGCGGTGTTGATGCCGACGACCTCGCCGGCCGAGGTGACGAGCGGGCCGCCCGAGTTGCCCGGGTTCAGGGCGGCGTCGGTCTGGATGAGGTTGTCGATCAGGTGGCCGGTCTGCGAGCGCAGGGAGCGCCCCAGGGCGCTCACCACGCCGGCCGTGACCGTCGTCTGAAAGCCGAAGGGGCTGCCGATGGCCACCACGAGCTGGCCGACCTGCAGGGTGCGTGAGTCGCCCAGGCGAGCGGCCACGAGGTCTGGAGCGTTGATGCGCACGACGGCGACGTCGGTCCAGGGGTCGTCGCCGACCACCTGGGCGGCCGCCGTGCGGCCGTCGGTCAGGGTCACCTCGATGCCGCTCGCGCCGTGCACCACGTGGCTGTTCGTCATGACGAAGCCGTCGGGGGTAAAGACGAAGCCCGAGCCGCTGCCGGCCGGCACTTCGCTGGGCTGGTCGGCGCCGGTGCCGGCGCGGCGGCGCTCGCCCGGCCTCAGGCGCCGGCGGACCTCGATATTCACGACCGACGGGCTGACCTGCTGGGCGGCCGAGATCACGGCGCGCGAGTAGGCGTCGAGCAGGGTGGCGTCGGCCGCGGCGCCGGCGGCGCCCTGCTGGGCGTTGGGCAGCGCGGCGGCGCTCGCGCCGCCGGCCTCGGCCCGCAGGAAGGGGGCGGCGGGTCCGTCGCCGCGGGCCGCGGCGATCGGCCGCGGGCCCGCACCGCCGGCCCGCGGACGCCGCCGCCGGCCGTGCGGATCGCTGAAGCTGTAGGTCATCTCTTGCACCGGTGCGACTCGACCGGTCCTCCGCAGTCCCTGTTCCCGCGGCCGGCCGGGTTCACGCGAGGGCCAAGACGGTGGGCACGTTCCGGCCAAAGCTGGGAACAAGGGGGGTGATGGCACTCGAAACCATCTCCGATTATCGCGCCCAGAGGGCGACCGGCCGCATCCTGGTCGGCACCTCAGGCTGGTCCTACCGGCACTGGCGGGGCGTGTTCTACCCCGAGAAGCTCGCCGGCGGCACCGCGCTTGCCTACTACGCGGCACGCTTCGCCACGGTCGAAGTGAATCGCACCTTCTACTCGCTGCCCGAGGCGGCCACCATCGAGCGCTGGCGCGAGACGGCGCGGCCCGGTTTCACCTTCGCGGTCAAGGCCCCGCGCACGATCACCCACATGAAGCGCCTGCGGCGCACCGACGCCCTGCTGGGCGACTTCGTCACCCGCATGCGCGGCCTCGGCCGCGCCCTCGGTCCCATCCTGTTCCAGCTCCCCGACGGCCTGCCGCGCGACACCGGCCTGCTGCGCAACTTCCTGGACATGCTGCCGCGCGACCTCACCTACGCCTTCGAGTTTCGCGACCCGTCGTGGTTTCGCGATCGTGTCTACGACCTGCTCGCCGACCGCGAGGCGGCCTTCTGCATCTACCATCTGGGAGACCGCGAGACGCCACCCGTGGTGACGGCGCCGTTCGTGTACCTGCGCCTGCACGGCTTGGGCACGGCCTATGCCGGCGCCTACGGCCGCGAGGAGTTGCAGCGCTGGGCCGACTCGTGCCGCTCCTGGGCGGCCGACGAGTTCGACGTGCGCGTCTACTTCAACAACGACCTCGGCGGAGCGGCCGTGCGCGACGCCGTGACGCTGCGCAATCTGGTCGGCCAGCGCGTCGCCTGGGGCCTGCCTCGCGAGCGCGAGCGCGGCGCCGACGAGTCGAACGGACGGCTCGCCGGGTAGAGGGCCGCCGCTAGGAGACGAGGTTGGCGCAGGCGACGAAGGTCGTGAAGACGGAGAGCCAGTCGGCGGCTGCTATCTCGATCGTCGTGCCGTCGAGGCGCGTGACGCCGGGACACCCGGCGGCGTCGTCGCAAAAGCTCGGCCGGCCGAAGCCGACCCGCAGCGAGCGCCCGTTCCAGTCGAGGGCCGCCGGCAGCGGCGTCGTGAGCGCGCGCCGCGCCCCCGCGCGCAGTGCGGCACGCGTCTCGTCGGGGGCCAGGAGCCGGGCAGACGACCAGGCCAGGCCCTCCTTGACTGTGACCGCCTCGACGCCCGGCACCAGGGCCCGCGCCTCGGCGACCAGCTTGTCGTCGCCCGAGGTGAAGGCCAGTGACACTCCGAAGGCGCCGGCCAGCGCCGCGTTCAGGCCGAGCTCGCCGATCGAGACGTCGCCCTCGGGTCCGCCGCACACGACGGCATCGGTGACCGCGAACAGGTAGGTGTGGGCCAGGGTCGCGCGGGCGGTGCCGGCCTTGGCGTGATAGCCGACCGCGAAGAAAGCGTCGCAACGGGCGTCGATGCCGGCCATCATGCTGAGCGCCGTGCCTCCGCCGCTCACGAGCGAGACGCCGGCCGGCAGCCCCTCGACGCCGAGGTTGTCGCCGTGGTCGTGGGCGTCGCAGATCACGATCTCGTCGGCGCCGCCCTCGAGGCAACCTTCGAGCACGGCGTCGAGATCGCCGCGCATGAGGCGCCGCGCGGCGCGCCAGTCGTCGGTGTCGTGGTCGGTCTGGGCCAGGTGGCAGACGCCGCCGATGCCCTCGAGATCGATGCTGATGAAGACCTTCACGCGCGCTCCTTATGTGTCCGGCGCGGGCGGCGACTTGAGTCGCCGCCCGCGCAGTCGTTGACGGTCGCCGTCCGGCGTCAGGTCTCCTCGGCCCGGGGCCGGCGCCGCCGCAGCACGAGCCAGATGACGACCAGCGCGACCGAGATCGTCGCCGTCACGAGGAAGGTGATGAGCGGACCGCTCGACTTGGTCGCCACCGTGGCGCCGCGCGGGTGCACGGAGAGGTAGCTGTCGATGTTGTCCACCGAATAGATCGCCGAGCCGTCGCCGGTCGGCGACTGCACCCAGCCGCTCCAGCGGCTCACGTTGACCGCCTCGAGGCCGCGCGGGTAGGCGAGGATGATGTAGGGGCTCTGCTGGTAGAGGATCTGCTGCATGCGGTAGAGGATGGCCTGCCGGCTCGCCGGGTCGACGGCCGCGGCCTGCTCGGCGTAGAGGCGGTCGTAGGTGGCGTTCGACCAGGCGCAGTCGCTCCAGCCGTTGATCTGGTTGGTGAGGAAGATCGAGAAGATGAACATGGGGTCGACGTCGCCCGTCCAGTTGTAGATGTAGAGGTCCATGTTGGGCACGTACTTGCCGCCGACGGTGTTGTAGAGATAGTCGTTCATGGCGCCTTCGTCCATGTAGCTGAACTTGACGCGGATGCCGATCGCCTGCAGGTAGCCCGCCAGCAGCTTGCCGATGCTGCTGCCCTGCGGCGGCGCCTCGCAGGCGAACAGGCGCAGGGTGATCGGCTTGCCCTGCTTGTCGAGGAGCTTGCCGTTCACCGTGTGGTAGCCGGCCGCCGCCATCATCTGGGTCGCCCTGGCCGGAGCGTAGCCGTAGGCCACGTCGGCCGGCGGCTGCCAGTGCCAGTCGGGGTCGTGGTA
>DATIYD010000469.1:0-8346 GCA_035517975.1 Thermoleophilia bacterium
CCCCCCCCCCCGCCGCCGCGAAGCCCGCGAAGGGACGCCGCCGGCTGCGCGACGCCTGGTGGCTCGCGCCGGTGCTCGCCCTGCTCGTGCTGTTCCTGGTCTTCTTCGTGGCCGGGTTCTTCCTGCTCGGCGGCGTCGGCCTGCTGCAGTACGTGGGCATCACCGCCGCGGGCAAGAGCTTCACCGGCGCCTGGGGCTCGTCGGACTCGGCGCTGGGGGCGAGCGTCGTGCACATCGCCAAAGACGGCGACGGCTACACCGTGAGCGGCGTGAGCATGTTGGGCGAGCCCGTCACGTCGGTGCGCCGCAGCGACGACCAGCTCACGGCGAGCGGCACCACGGACGGTGTGTCCTGGCAGCTGGCGCTGGCCTTTGCCAACCGCGACCAGCTCCGCGTACACGCCACCTTCAGCGACGGCCGCCCGCCGCTCGAGACACTGCTCACGCGCCAGTGACCGTTCCGTGAGAGAATCGGCCGGTCTGAACGGCCGGCCGTGACGGAGGGCTCCCCATGATCGATCGCTACACCCTGCCCGAGATGGGCGCCATCTGGACCGACGATGCCAAGCTGCAGGCCTGGCTCGACGTCGAGCTGGCCGCGGTACGCGCCTGGCACCGCCTGGGCAAGGTGCCCGACGAGGCGCTGGCCGAGATCGAGGCCAAGGCGGGCTTCGACGCCGCCCGCGTGGCCGAGATCGAGCAGACCACGAACCACGACGTGATCGCCTTTCTCACCGACGTCGCCGAGCACGTCGGCGAGCCGTCGACGTACATCCACTACGGCATGACGAGCTCCGACATGCTCGACACCGGCCTCGCGCTGCAGATCAAGAGGGCCGGCGAGCTGCTGCAGCGCGACCTCATCGCCCTCGGCGAGGTGCTCAAGCGGCGCGCCTTCGAGTTTCGCGACACCGTGCAGGTGGGCCGCACCCACGGGGTCCACGCCGAACCCATCACCTTCGGCATGAAGCTCGGCATGTGGGCCTTCGAGGTCGGCCGCCACCTGGAGCGCCTGCGGCGCGTGACCGACGGCGCCGCGGTGGGCAAGCTGAGCGGCGCCGTGGGCGCCTACAACAACATCGACCCGCGCGTCGAGGAGCTGGTCTGCGCCGAGCTCGGTCTCGGCGTCGAACCCATCGCCAACCAGGTCGTGCAGCGCGACCGCCACGCCGCCTTCCTGTCGGCCCTGGCCATCGTCGGCGCCTCGCTCGAGAAGTTCGCGATCGAGGTGCGCCACCTGCAGCGCACCGAGGTGCGCGAGGCCGAGGAGGCCTTCGGCAAGGGTCAGAAGGGCTCGTCGGCCATGCCCCACAAGCGCAACCCGATCCTCTCCGAGCGCATGGCCGGCTGCGCCCGCGTGCTGCGTGGCAACGCCCTCGTGGGCATGGAGAACGTGGCCCTCTGGCACGAACGCGACATCTCACACAGCTCCGCGGAGCGCATCGTCTTTCCCGACTCATGCATCCTGCTCGACTACATGCTGCAGAAATCGACGAAGCTCTTCGACACCCTGGTCGTCGACGAAGGCCGCATGCTGGCCAACCTCGAGCGCTCGCAGCGCCTCGTGTTCAGCGGTGCCGTGCTGCTCGTGCTCGTCGACAAGGGGATGCTACGTGACGACGCCTACCGGGTCGTCCAGGACTCGGCGATGCGGGCCTGGCGCGACGACGTCGACTTCGGTGAGCTGATCAAGGGCGATCCCGAGGCGATGGCGGTGGCCACGCCGGCCGAGATCGACGCGGCCATGGATCCCGGCCAGTATCGGGCGGGCCGCGAGGTCATCTTCTCCCGGCTCGAGCGTCTCACGTTCTGACGCGGGGCCCGGCAGCGGCCAGATGCCGGAGCTACGTTCATCGTCCGCTCGGGTCTTGAGGCCTACGTGCCGACACTCCTAGGGTAAGGCGTCAGGATGGCCGCGACGTCGCTTCGTCGTGAATCGGCGGACTGTCGCCGCGGCCACCATCCGAGATCCCGAAGGAGTGAGCCCTGTGGCAAGCTGTCCGAGCTGTGGCGCCGAGACCCGTGAGGGCGACTGGACGTGCCGTTCCTGCGGCGATCCCCTGGGCGCTCCGGCGTCAGAGACGAGCGGCTCGGGCGAGCCGGCCTACGATCAGGCCTACTACGAGGCGCCGACCATCTACGGCACGGCCGCCCCCAGCAACAGGGGATCGGCCGCCACCAAACCGGCGCGCGGGTCGGCGCTGCCGTGGCTCCTCGGGCTCGTCATCGTGGCAGCCGTGGCATTGGTCGCGGCCTGGTTTCTCGTGCTGCGCCCGTCTCCCGGCGCGCAGTTCCTCGGCACCTGGCACACCAGCACCGTGACGGCCAGCGGCACGACGGCCGAGACGCTCACCATCGTCAGGAACGGCGACGCCTACACGATCGGCGGCGCGCTCGACGGAGGACCGGTGACCCGGCGTCCGGCAAGGCTCGAGGGCGGCCGTCTCGAGTGCGTCTACGCGGCGCCCAGCGCCGAGGCCCTGCAGTACAAGACGTTCCACGTCGTGCTCACGGTCGCCGGCGGCGCTCTCACGATGGCGGTGCAGGCCACGACCACCTCGGGCGCCATCGTGCCCTTCAGCGAGACCGCGCGGTTCACTAAGGCCGACTGAACCGAGGCACGGCCGCGCGCCGGCCCGGTCCCCAACACGCCCCGGCCGGGACAGCCACCGCGCGACGGCGCGACGCTCTCTTTCGGACCGATCGGGAACACTCGAGTCGGCCGGGAGACCCGTACCCTCGAAGGAGAAGCGATGCGTGCCGTGCGCGTCCATAGCTTTGGCGATCCCGATGTGCTGCGCGTCGAGGACGTCCCCGATCCGCGACCGCCGGGCGCCGGCGAGGTGCTGGTCCGCCTGCACGCGGCCGGTGTGAACCCGGTCGAGACCTACGTGCGGGCCGGTCAGTACGCCATGCTGCCGCCCCTGCCCTATACGCCGGGCGGCGACGGCGCCGGCGTGGTCGAGGCCGTGGGCTCGAACGTCGCGCCGGGTTCCGCGTCGGCTTCTCAGGCGAGCGCCGCGACGGGCTCCGCAGCCCTCGCCCCCGGCGAGCGCGTGTACACCTCCGGCGCGATCACCGGCACCTATGCCGAGCTCGCTCTCTGCCCGGCCGCCCAGGTGCACCGCCTGCCGAGCGCTCTCAGCTTCGTCGAGGGAGCCGCCGTGGGCGTGCCATACGCGACTGCGTACCGCGCGTTGTTCCAGCGCGGCCGGGCACAGCAGGGCGAGCTCGTCCTGGTGCGTGGGGCGAGCGGCGGCGTGGGCCTGGCGGTGGTCCAGCTCGCGGCGGGGGCCAACCTCACGGTGCACGGCACGGCCGGGTCGCCGGCCGGCCGCGACCTCGTGACGGCCCAGGGCGCGGCCCTCGTGGTCGACCACGGCGCGCCGGACCACGACGAGCGGCTGCGCGCGGCAAGCGGCGGCCGAGGCTACGATCTCATCGTCGAGATGGCGGCTCACGCCGGTCTGGGCGAGGATCTCGCCCTGCTCTCGCCACGCGGCCGCGTGATCGTGGTCGGCAGCCGCGGCCCAGTCGAGATCTGGCCCCGCGAGCTCATGAGTCGCGAGGCCGACGTCCGCGGGCTGCTCCTCACCACCGCGCCGCCCGGCGAGCTCGCCGCCGCCCACGACGCGCTCTACGACGGTTTGGCGAGCGGCCGCTTGCGCCCGGTAGTCGCACGCGAGCTGCCTCTGAGCGAGGCGCCCAGGGCCCATCGCGAGATCATGGCGGGACCGGCGACCGGCAAGATCGTGCTGGTGCCGTAGGGGCCGGTCCGCGAATCGAGTCGTCTGGCGCGACTACGTTGCGCGCCTAGTCCTCGTCGAGGGGCTCGAACATGTCGACGCCGGCGCCGCAGTCGGGACAGATCCAGTCGTCGGGGAGATCCTCGAAGGCCGTGCCCGGCTCGACGCCGTTGTCGGGATCGCCGATCTCGGGATCGTAGATCCAGTCGCACAGCGTACAGATGTACTTCTGCATGGCCAGGCTCCTTCGTCGTCGGGGTCTGCCGGGAGGGTTCGGCTGATGCGACCCCTAGTACAGCCGCCCGCGAGGCCGCCGTCAAGAACGGGTGGGGCGGCTCGCACGAGCCGCCCCCACCCGCGTGGTGGACCCCTTCCGTCAGGTCAGGAAGCCTACTGCTGGAGACCACCTCCGCCCGGACCCGCGGGATCGGTCGGCCCCGACATGTCGGAGACGCCCGGTCCGCCGGGCATGACCCTGCCGGCTTCGCCGGCCGCCATGGCGACGGCGGCCTGGGCATCGACCGGTGACACATCGATCTCGTGGATGGTCGCGCTCAGATCGACGCCGCGAGCACGCTGGATCGAGTACACCACGGCGCCCGCGACCACGACCACGCCGAGCGAGAGCATCACGATGTACGTGTCCAGCCAGCTCGTGGACTGCCGCGGCCAAGCGAGGTTGATGATCATGAAGACGCCGTACACGAAGGCGATGATGTTGACCGGCCAGCCCCACCGGCCCAGGTTGAAGTAGGCCTTGTCCGTGGGCCAGCCCTTGGAGCGTTTGACGAGGCCGCCGAACACCACCATCTGGTAGGCGATGTAGGTGCCGGCCGTGGCCCAGGCGGTGACGCGGGCGATCTGGACGAACGGGTCGGCGCCGCCGACGGTGACGTACAGCAGCACGAGGATGGCCGCCACGGCCACGAAGACCGCCGAGGTCACAGGGGTCTTGGTCCTGGGATGCACATAGCCGAAGAACTTGTGGCCGGGGATCATCTTGTCGCGGCCGTAGGCGTACAGAAGCCGCGTGGTGGCCGCCTGGATGGCCAGGCAGCAGACGAAGATGGCGACGCACACCGAGATGAGGAAGGCGTTGGTCACCCAGTTCGGGAAGTGCGCGTGGAAGATGTAGGCGATGGCGCCGGTGCTCTGCGCCTGCGTCTTGGCGACGTTGGGGATGGCCAGCACCATCGCCACCAGCCAGAACGCGCTGATGACCGCGGTGATGCCGATAGCGAACAGCATGGCACGCGGCACCTCGCGCGTCGGGTTGATCGTCTCTTCTGCGAGACCACCGGCCGTGTCGAAGCCGTACATCACCCAGGCGCCTGTCAGCATCGCCGCGAGAAAGACGCTGCCGTACCCGAAGATCGCGCCCTTCGCGGCACCCGGTGTCGTGTCGAACAGCACGCCGAGTCCCTGGTGCTGGCCGTGGCCCACGATCACCGCGATGTAGAGGGCGACGGCGATCACCACGAGGCCGATGATCTCAGTGACCGTCCCGATGTTGTTGAAGAAGGCCGTCACCTTGACGCTGAGGACGTTCAGGATCATCGGCCCGACGGCAAAGCAGACCGCGATCCACAGCAGGGTGGTGTGCGTCGTCTGCCAGCCCATCAGCGAGCAGACGATCGGCGTCACGCCGAAGGCGACGGCGGCAACCGTCACGACCAGCGCCACGGCGAACATCCAGGCCACCCACCAGCCGTAGGTGCCGCCCATGAAACGCTTGGCCCACTGATAGATGCCTCCGGCCAGCGGGTAGTGCGAGGCGGCCTCGGCGAACACGAGGGCCACCATGAACTGGCCGAAGACGATGATCGGCCATTGCCAGATCAGCCCTGCCGGGCCCCCGATGTCGAGGCCGTAGTAGAAGAGCGCGTAGAAGCCGTTGGTCGCCGAGATGAAGCTGAAGGCGATGGCGAACGTCGAGAAGAAGCCCAGCGAGCGGCGCAGCTCCTGCGCGTAGCCGAACTTGGCGAGCTGCGCCTGGTCGCGCTGGTGCTGGGCGTCGGCCTCGTCGTGGAACAGGTGGTGTCCGTGGTGTTCTGGTTCGGGTGGCACCTTCTCCCCCTCCTCCTACCGCCAGTGCGGGTAGGTCACGTAGAAGAACTTGCCGTACGAGTCGGTGCTGAAGTAGACGAGAAGGCCCTTCTTCTGCGGGATGTAGACGACGTCGCCCGGCCGCAGCTCGCGTGTCTCGCCGTTCTCCTGGAGCGTCACGAGTCCCTCGAGCATGTAGCACACGGCGGCGTCGTCGTCGTAGTCGAAGTCGACCGGCGCACCGGGAAACACCTCGCAGACACCCGCGCAGAACGGCGCCCCCTGGGTGCGGTCGATCACGTCGACCAGGTTCAGCTTGCTGTCCGGTCCGACATCGAGCGGCTCGGTCTCGATCTCGGCGGCGGCTACCAGATGAAGTTCCATGGCATACCCCCCTTGGCTGCTCGTCGAAAGAGGATGACTCCGTGCGACGATGCGGGGCGTTCCGTCAGCAGCGACCCCTTTCCGCCCCCCGCCGATGCTCCCCCGTTTGTGCATGATGGCGAGGAACCGTTGACCCGGCTCGACACTATCGACAGAATGGGCCGAGGCAAGACCAGTCTTTTGCGAGGCTAGTGATAGGGAATGCCTAGCAGACGCATCCCATCCACGCTCGCCACGGCCACCGGCCACGACGCCCGGCAGGTCCTGTTCGTGTCGCCCGAAGGCGCCGGTGTCACGCCACCGCCGCTGACCTACAGCGACCCCCGTCTTCGCGCCTTCCTCAGCGTGACCTTCGACATCCTCTACGACTGGAACATGCGCAGCGGCGCGATCTACTTCGGCGAGCAGCTCGACGCGGTGCTCGGGCAGCGCCCCGGCGCCTTTCCGCGGCACATCAGCGGCTGGTTCGACCGGCTTCACCCCGACGACCGCGAGCACGTCGCCGAGGCGATCGGCGAGAGCGTGGCTCGCCACACGCCGTTTCGCTGCGAGTACCGGCTGCGCCACGACGACGCCTCGTATCGGTTGATGAGCGATCACGGCGTGATCCTCACCGACGAGGCGGGCGAGCCGGCCAGCATGATCGGCGTCATGCGCGACGTGACCGGCGAGCGCGCCGCCCAGATCGCGGCCCACGAAGCGCAGCGCGCCATGCAGGAGGAGCTCGAGCGCACGGCACGCGCCCTGCGCCGTCAGACCACCATCCTCGACGAGCGCAACGCCGCCCTGCGCGTGCTGCTCGAGCAGCGCGAGCAGGATCGCCTCGAGCTCGAGCAGCGCATCGTCGGCAACGTCGAGCGACTCATCGATCCCTCGCTCGACCGCTTGAGCCGGGCGCTGCGCCACCACCCCGAGCGCCTCGAGGTCGAGGCGGTGCGCCACAACCTGCGCGAGGTCGTGTCGCCGTTCGCGGAGCGCCTCGCGGGCCGGCACGCCGCGGGCCCGCCGCTCACGCGCCGGGAGATCGAGGTCGCCAACCTCGTGCGCCTCGGCAAGACCAGCGCCGAGATCGCCGAGGCGCTGCACATCTCGCCCTCGTCGGTCGCCTTCCACCGCGCGAACGTGCGGCGCAAGCTGGGTCTGCCGAAGGGTGGACCTCGCCTCGAGACGCACCTTGCCGCCCTCGGCAGAGATTGATTACTGGTTCTCGAGCAGCTCCTCGGCGGCCACGTCGCGCACGACGCGCGCCGGCACCCCCATGAGCACCTTGCGAGCCGGGGCGTCGGCGGTGACGACGGCACCGGCGGCGATGAAGGCCTCTTCGCCGATCTCCACGCCGGGGCACAGCACGACGCCCCCACCCACGCGCGCCCCGCGGCGGATGGTCGCGCCCCTGATCAGGGCGTGACGCTTCTCGGTGCGGCCCATGAAGTTGTCGTTCGTGGTCTGCACGCAGGGCGCCACGAACACGTCGCTCTCGATCGTCATGTAGGCCGTGATGTAGGCGTTGGACTGGATCTTCGTGCGGTCGCCGATCGTCGTGTCGTTCTCGACGCAGGTGCCGCGGCCCACCACGACGCGCTCGCCGAGCACGCAGCGTTCGCGCACGCTGGCGAGGTCGCCGATCACGCAGCCCGACCCCATCGTCACGCCGCGATAGACGATCGCCCCGGTCGACACGACGCAGCCGGGCCCCAGGCGCAGCGGCGCGAGCTCGCCCCGCTTGGCCGTCGACGAGGGCGAGAGCGACGGGACCTTGCCCAGCACGGCGCCGTCCTGGATGAAGCAGCCGTCGCCGATCCCGGTGTCGTCATAGACGACGACGTTGGCCCCGAAGACGACGCCGGCGCCGACGCTCACGTCGCTGCCGAGCAGCAGGTTGTGGCCGAGATCAGAGGGGTGGAGGGCCACGGTCCTAGTCCCCGTCGCGAGCCTGGTCGACCGTGAGGTCGGCGGTCTTCACCGGCTGGCCCCCGTTGCGCAGCGAGCGCTCCATGGCCTCGAGCACGCGCACCACGTTCAGGCCGTCGCGACCGTCGGAGAGCGGCCGACGCCCTTCGCGCACGCACTCGACGAAGTGCTCGACCTCGAGCCGCAGCGGCTCGTCGTTGGCCAGGTGCGGGATGTGGATGTCGCCGAAGCGCAGGGTGACGTACTCGCCGTAGGACTG
>DATIYD010000470.1:0-5960 GCA_035517975.1 Thermoleophilia bacterium
CGCGCGAGAGACTCGCGCGGCGCGCCGCCGGACACGCCCTTTGTCGTCAGGCGAACGCCCGGTAGGCGCTGCGCGCCGCCGCGCACACCGGGCACTTGTCGGGCGCGTCGCCGATGACGGTGTGCCCGCAGACGGTGCACACGTGCACGGTCTGCGCCGCCACGTCGCCCCCGGCGAGGACGGTCTCGCGGGCCTCGGCGTACATGCGCTTGTGGTCCATCTCGGCCTTCAGTGCCCAGTGCATCGACTTGAAGGCCTGCTTGTCGCCCTGCAGTTTCGCGACCTCGACGTACGCGGGGTACATCTGGTCGATCTCGAACGACTCTCCCTCGAACGCCGTCTGGAGGTTGTCGGCGGTCGCGTTGACGCCGGCCATGACACGCAGGTGATTGCGGGCGTGCCGTGTCTCGGCGAACGAGATCGCGCGGAAGAGGTTGGCCACGTTGGGCAGACCCTCGGCCTCGGCCTTCTCGGCGAAGACAAGGTACTTCTCGGCCGCCTGGCTCTCGCCGGCGAAGGCGGCCTTGAGATCGGCCAGGTCCATGGCGTGCAGCTCGTCGGCGTGCGGTAGCCTGCGCTCGAGCTCCTCGACGCTCAGCGTGTCCATCGTCAGAACGTGTCGAAGTACTGGCCGGCGGTGCCGCAGACCGGACACTCGTCGGGGGCGTCACCGATCACGGTGTGGCCGCAGATCGGGCAGACGCGGATCGGCGTGGCGCCCAGATCGTTGCCGGCGCCGAGGCCCTCGGCGGTGGAGTCGTAGATCACCTGATGATCGCGCTCGGCGGTCGCCGCGTAGCGGATCGAGGTGCTGGCCTCGGCTGCGCCCTGCAGCTTGGCGATCGCGTCGTAGGCCGGGTACATCTCGTCGATCTCGAAGGTCTCGCCGCCCCAGGCCGCCTTGAGGTTGTCGGCCGTGCCGGCGATCCCGCCGAGCACGCTCAGATGGTTGCGGGCGTGCATTCTCTCAGCGTGGGCGACGGCGCGAAAGAGACGGCCGATGTTCGGGTACCCCTCGTCGTCGGCCTTGGCCGCGAAGGCGAGATACTTCTGCGACGCCTGGCTCTCGCCGGCAAAGGCTGCCTTGAGGCTCTCTTCGGTCATGGCGCCGAGCTTCTCGGGCTTGGGCGGGGTGTTCTTGAACGCGTCTCCCATGGCTCCTCCTTGGTCTCGTTCCACTTGAGTCTCGCTGCGAAGCGCCGTAGGGCTCGAGGCCGTCGCGGCGTCCGTGTTGGTGTCAAGCCGAGCTGCCTATGGTATCAGCGCGCCCGTGCCCGGCCGGTCGCGACCGGCGTTGGCGCACGAAGAGCGGCAGAGCACGGCCGGCTTTCGGCACCTCGGGGCTCTGACAGTCCTGACGGGCGATGACCCCTGCTCACCGGCCGGGCCGCGTCGCCGCGGGCCCGCCGACGACCCTTTCACGCCCGTGCTCTTACCCAGAACGCCGGTGCTGTTAACCCTATCACAGTAGTGCCAATGTGGCCGCCACCGGGCGGAGAGACCGCGGCCCGCCCGGGGTAGAGTGGCCGCATGGAGGTCATCGTCTTTGGAGCTTCGCAGGGCGTCGGCCGCCTCGTGGCGGCCGGGGCCCTGCGTCGTGACCATCGGGTGACCGCGTTCGGCCTCTCGGCGGACACGCCGGGCCGGGCCGACGCCGCCGCTGGTGGCGGCTGGCACGCGACCCCGGGCGGGCTCGACGATCGTGTGGCCGTGACCGACGCGGTCGCCGAGCAGGACGCCGTGCTCTTCGCCGTCGAGCCGGTCCGCCCGCGCGGTGATCGGCAGAGCCCCTCGCTCGCCCTGCGCACCGTGCTGCGCGCCATGAGCGACAACGGCGTGCGGCGCCTCGTGTGCCTGTCGATGGGCGGACCCGGCAGCGAGCGTGATGGCGCCGGCGCCGGCCTGCTCGGCCGCCTGTTCAAGGGCGCACCCCCGCCGGACGCTCTCGCCGAGGCGCGGCAGATCGAGGTCGCGGTGCGCACGAGCGGTCTCGACTGGACGATCGTGCGACCCGCGCGTCTGACCGACGATCCCGGCCAACACTCGTGGAGAGTCGGCCCCGGGTATGCTGTGCCGCAGGGCACGCGGATCGCCCGGGCCGATGTGGCCGAGTTCATGCTCGACCAGCTCGACGACCGGGCCAACATCGGGCACGCGGTCGCCGTCGCCTGGTAGCGGCGACCGCGCACGTCGGGGGGCGCCCGCACGAGAGCGCCCGCCGGCGGTGCACGCGAGCACCGGCGCCGGGTACGAGGAGGGGGTTCCCATGGAGGAGCGGGTCGGCCGCAACGATGAGCTGGCCGAGGGCGGGCTGCTCGAGGCAAAGGTCGGTGGCAAGGCCGTGGTGCTGCTCAGGTCCGACGGCGAGCTGCGCGCCTATGGCGGCCGCTGCACGCACTACGACGGACCGCTGGCCAAGGGCCTCGTGCACGACGGCCGCCTCGTCTGCCCCTGGCACGGAGGCACCTTCGACGCGGCGACCGGCGACCTGCTCGAACCGCCTCCCCTCGCCGGTCTGGTCGCACTGCCCGTGCGCGTCGACGAGAGCGGCGAGATCTGGGTCGACCGGCCCGACGACACCCCCCGGCAACGCGCGATGCCGATGACCGGCCGCGACCCCGCCGACGAGCGTGTGTTCGCCGTGGTCGGCGGCGGCGCCGCAGGCGCCGCCGCCGTCGAGGGACTGCGCCAGCACGGCTTCACCGGCAGCATCGTCCTCGTGAGCCGCGAGGACCGCCGTCCCTACGACCGCCCCAACCTGAGCAAGGACTACCTCGCCGGGTCGGCCGGCGCCGACTGGCTGCCGCTGCACCCTCAGAGCTTCTACGACCGGCACGGCATCGAGCTGCTTCACGGCGAGGTGACGCGGCTCGATGCCGCCACCCGGCGCCTCGAGCTCGGCGACGGCAGCACCTTCACGCCCGATGCCGTGCTGATCGCAAGCGGCGCCCTGCCGCGGCGCCTCACGGCGCCCGGCGCCGATCTGCCCGGTGTCTTCACGCTGCGATCGTGGAGCGACTGCGACGCAGTGATCGCCGGGCTCGAAGGCGCCGCGCGCGCCGTCGTCGTCGGCGCGAGCTTCATCGGCATGGAGTGCGCCGCCAGCCTGCGCGAGCGCGGTCTCGAGGTGACCGTCGTCGCGCCCGACGAGACGCCGCTCGCCGCCAATCTCGGCCCTGAGATCGGTGGCTTTCTGCGGCGGCGTCACGAGGCGCACGGAGTACGGTTCGCGCTGGGCCGCACGGTCGCCCGACTGTCCGGCGAAGCCTCCGTGCGCGAGCTCGAGCTCGACGACGGCAGCCGGCTCGCGGCCGATCTCGTCGTCGTGGGCATCGGCGTGGCGCCGGCCGCCGGCTTCGTCGAGAACGCGATGGTCAACGACGACGGCAGCCTCGACGTCGATGGCGAGCTGCGCGTGAACGACCGGGGCGTCTGGGCCGCGGGCGACGTCGCCCGCTATCCCGAGGTCCACGTCGGCGGCCGGGCACGGATCGAGCACTGGCGTCTGGCCGAGCAGCACGGCCGCGCCGCGGCGGCCTCGATGGCCGGCCGGGGCGCCCCGTTCGAAGGCGTGCCCGGCTTCTGGACGGAGCAGTTCGGTCTGCGCATCGCCTACGCCGGCGTTAGCCGTGGCTGGGACACGGCCATCCCGGTCGGCGACGTCGCCGGTGGCGATTTCACCGTGCTCTTCGCCCGCGGCGACGAGCTGCTGGCCGTGGCCGGTACCCGCGACCTCGACGTGGCCGCCTTCGCGGAGCTCATGCGGCTGGGCCGGCTGCCGCGAGCCGGCGGTGCCGCCGACGCCGCCGAGTCCGGCCTCGCCCACCTGCTGTGAGCGGCGCCCTGAACGCCCGCGGACCGGCGCCTGCGAAGCGAGACGGCATGGCGCTGCCAAAGCGGCCGCTGGGCACCAGCGGACTCGAGATCACGACCGTCGGTCTGGGCACCTGGGCCATCGGCGGCGGTGGCTGGAGCTACGGCTGGGGTCCCCAGGACGACGAGCAGTCGCTCGCCACCATGCGCCGCGCCGTCGAGCTCGGCGTGAACTGGTTCGACACCGCGGGTGTCTACGGCCACGGCCACTCCGAGGAGGTCTGCGCCCGCTTTCTCAGGGAGGTGCCCGACGAGCAGCGTCCCCTCGTCTTCACCAAGTGCGGACCCACCTGGGACGAGCACGATCACTTCAAGCCCGCGCCGAGCGACCTCTCGCCGGCCAACATCCGCCGGCAGTGCGACGACTCGCTGCGCCGGCTGGGAGTGGAGCGCCTCGACCTTCTGCAGTTCCACTGGCCCGACGAAGGCGAGGTGCCGATCGAAGAGAGCTGGGCGGAGATGGCGGCCCTGGTCGCCGAGGGCAAGGTGCGGGCCACCGGAGTGAGCAACTTCGGCGTTCGCCGGCTGACCCGCTGCGAGGCCATCCGCCACGTCGATTCGCTGCAGCAGGAGTTCTCGTTGATCCAGCGCGCGACGGCGGGCAAGGAGCTACCCTGGGTCCGTGAGCACGGCACGGGGCTGCTCTGTTATAGCCCGATGGGCGCCGGCCAGCTCACCGACGGCTTCACCGCCGAGCGCGTGCAGGGGTTGCCGTCAGACGACTGGCGACGGCGCTCGTTCCGTGAGCCCGCGCTGTCGCGCAATCTCGCCCTGCGCGACGCGCTGCGTCCGGTCGCCGCGCGTCACGGGACCGGCGTCATGAGCGTGGCTATCGCCTGGCTGCTCGCCTGGCAGGGCGTCACGGCGGCGATCGTCGGCGCGCGGCGGCCCGGGCAGATCGACGACTGGATCGGCGCGGCGAGACTGGAGCTGACCGACGAGGACCAGCGCGAGATCGCCGTCGCCGTGCGTACGACGGGCGCCGGCGTGGGACCGGTCGCGTGATCGGCTTCGCGCACGCGACCGTGCCGGGTCCTCGAGCATGACCGTCGTGCACGCCTTGACCGGCGACGGCGACGCGGTAGAGGCCATCGACGAGGGTCAGGGGCCGGCGCTTCTCGTCGTTCACCCCGGCAGCAGCGACGCCTCGTCGTGGGAGGGTGTCGCCCGTCTGCTGACAGACGAGTTCCGGGTGGTACGCGTGCAGCGCCGCCTCTACGCGCCCGACGGCGCCGTCAGGCTGCCTCACACGATGGCCGCGGACGTGGCCGACGTGCTCGCAGTCGCCGCCCTGCTCCACCATCCGCTCGTCGTCGGACACTCCTCGGGCGCGGTGGTCGCGCTCGAGGCGGCGCTCGCCTCGCCGGCGTCGTTCGCGGCGATGGCGCTGTACGAACCGCCGCTGGCGACCACCTCGCCGGTCGCCGGCGAGGCCGGAAGGCGAGCGCGCGCCGCGCTCGATGCCGGTGACCCGGTCGCGGCCATGGAGATCCACCTGCGCGACATCGTGGGCATGCCGCAGGCCGCGGTGACGGCGATGCTCGCGATGCCCGCAGCGCGCGCCCACCTTGCCAGGTTCGCCGCCGCTCAGATCGCCGACAACGAGGCGCTCGATGCCCTCGGCGTAGGCATCGAGCGCTACGCGACGCTCGACCTTCCGGCTCTGCTGATCGAGGGCGCCGACAGCCCGCTCCATCTGCGCACGCGACTTGCCGACCTCGCCGCGACGCTCCCCAACATCGACCGCGTCGTGACGCTCGCCGGCCAGGGCCACACCGCGCACCTGATGGCGCCCGACCTGCTCGCCGACGTCATCCGGAGCTTCGCGCGGCGCGTGCTGCACTGACCGTCGGGGCCGGCGCGCCGGCGGCCGGGTCTGTCGAGGATGCCACGGTTTGCGGCCGGCCACTTCCGGCAAGCACCAAGTGCAGGGCTCGTCACGAGCACCGGGCCAGCGATTCCTCGCTCACGGGTCATGGACAGCTCCGACTTGGTGGGGTCTCGCAGATCTCGGACCTGCACCCGAGGCCGGCGTCGTCGATCTGGAAGAGGCGCCTGGCCACCGGGGTGGGGGGGGGGGGGGGGGG
>DATIYD010000471.1:0-4542 GCA_035517975.1 Thermoleophilia bacterium
GTCACGATCGGCGCGCTCGTGGGCTTCTTCACCGTCTTCGGCATCGCCGCCCGCAACGGCATCCTGCTGATCAACCACTGCCAGCACCTCGAGGCCGTCGAAGGCGAGACCTTCGGCCCGGCCCTCGTGGTGAGGGGCGCCCGCGAGCGGCTCGCGCCTATTCTCATGACCTCGCTCGCGACCGGTCTCGCCCTCGTTCCCCTGGTGCTGAACGGCGACCAGCCCGGCCATGAGATCGAGTACCCGCTGGCCGTCGTCATTCTCGGCGGCCTGGTCACCTCGACCCTGCTCAACCTGCTGGTCGTGCCGTCGCTGTACCTGCGTTTCGGCCGCCGTCATCCGGTGCCCGCCGCGAAGGAGTCCCCGAAGTAGACGCAAGAGCGTCGCGCCGGCCGGTCGCCGCGGGCGGCGCGGCGCCGGCCGGTCGCCGGAGGCGCCGCGCCGTCGCGAGCGATACAGTGGGCGGCGTGAAGCAGGCCCGCGTGATCATGCTCCAGGGGACGGCGTCGCACGCCGGCAAGACGGTCCTGGCGGCGGCGTTGTGTCGCATCTACGCCCGTCGGGGCCTCGCCGTGGCGCCGTTCAAGGCCCAGAACATGGCGCTGAACTCGGCGGTGACCGCGGCCGGCGACGAGATGGGCCGCGCGCAGGTCTACCAGGCGGCGGCCGCCGGTGTCGAACCGGAGGTCGACATGAACCCCGTGCTGCTCAAGCCGACGGCCGGCGGCACGAGCCAGGTTGTCGTCATGGGGCGGCCGGTGGGCGAGATGCCGGTGGCCGCCTACCAGAGGTATCAGGCCGAAGTCTGGCCGCTCGTCACCGCGGCCTTGGGCCGCCTTCGGGAGCGGCACGACCTCGTCGTCATCGAGGGCGCCGGCAGCTCCGCCGAGATCAACTTGCGGCACGCCGATATCGTCAATATGCGGGTCGCCCGTCACGCGCGGGCGCCGGTGCTGCTCGTCGGGGACATCGACCGGGGCGGCGTGTTCGCCGCGCTGCTCGGTCACGTCGAGCTGTTCACGCGAGCGGAGCGCCGGCTCGTGCGCGGCTTCGTCATCAACAAGTTCCGCGGCGATCCGGCGCAGCTCGGCAGCGGCCTCACCATGCTGGAGGAGCGCACCGGCACTCCCACGCTCGGCGTGGTGCCGTACCTCGAGGGCTGGCGCGGCGACGAAGAGGACTCGGTGGCGCTCGACGATCGCCGCCCGGGCCAGTCCGCCGCGGCCGTGCGGATCGTCGTCGTGCGCCTGCCCTACCTCAGCAACACGACCGACTTCGAGGCCCTTGCCGCCGAGCCCGACGTCGCGGTCGACTACGTGCGCGAGCCGCGCGAGCTGCGCGGCGCGGCGGCGGTCGTCCTGCCCGGCACGAAGAGCACGGTCGCCGATCTGGCCTGGCTGCGTCGGCAAGGGCTGGACCGGGCCATCGCCGCCGCCGGTGTGCCGGTCATCGGCATCTGCGGCGGCTATCAGATGCTCGGCCGCCGGATCGCCGACCCCCACGCTGTCGAGTCGCAGGCCGCCGAGACGGCCGGGCTCGGACTGCTCGAGGTCGAGACCACGTTCACGGGCCGCAAACGGACCGTGCGCGTCAGCGGAACGGCGAGCGGCGCGGCCCTGGCGCAGGCGGGCGTCGCGCTGCGCGGCTACGAGATCCACATGGGCCGCACGCGGCGCGCCTCGGGCGTGCCGGCGTTCGCCCACCTGCGGGCCGCCGCGGCCGGTGCCGCCGCGGCCGGCACCGGCGCGGCCGGACCGATCGCCGCGACCGAAGAAGTCGCGCACCCCGACGGCGCCGCCTCGCCCGATGGCCGGGTGTGCGGCACCTACCTTCACGGCCTCTTCGACGAGCCCGACTTTCGCGCCGCCTTTCTCAACCGGCTGCGGGTCGCCGCCGGCCTGCCCGCACGACCGGCGCGGGTCGTCGTTCCCGACATCGATCGGCTCGCCGATCACGTCGCGGCCCACCTCGACCTGGACCGCCTCGACGCGATCATCGGTCTGGCGACCGCCCGGGGTGCCCGGCAACGCGACCCGCGTTAGCGCCCCGGGCAGACGGGTACATCCGCCGTCCTGGGCCGCGTGCTCCGGTGCAGCGGCGTCTGTCGTACCCGAAATGGAGCGGCCATGATGAAGATCCCGAGTGACGTCCGCGAGCTGCTCACGAGCGGCCACACGATCTGGGTCGCCACGACCGGTCCCGACGGCATGCCGAACGTGTCGATCAAGGCGAGCGGCACGCTGCTCGACGAAGACCACCTGTACTTCGCGGACATGTACTCGCGCAAGACGCGCGCCAACCTGGAGCGTGACCCGCACGTGGCGGTGGGCGTCTTCGACGAGGAGCGTGGGGTGGCCGTGCAGCTCAAGGGCACGGCCGAGCTGATCGAGGACGGGTCGCTCTTCGACGGCGTGACGGCGCGCCTCGCCGATCTTGCGATGACCCTGCCGCCGCTCAAGTACGTGGTCAAGATCACGGTCGAATCGGTCTGGGACATGGCCGCAGGGCCGCACGCGGGCGAGGCCATCGGCCTCGCCCGCACACCGGACTGACGCGGGGGAGTACGTCGTCGCCCGGGTACACTCGCGATCGTGGCGAAGGAGGTATGAGGCGCCATGGTGCTCGAAGAGAGCCCGGTCGGGCTCACCTGGACGATCGACGAGCCGCTCGCCCGCAGCTCTCATGCGCTGCTCGACGGCGGGCGGGTGTGGCTGATCGACCCGGTCGACGAGCCGGCCGCCGTCGAGCGCGCGCTGACGCTGGGCCGGCCGGCCGGCGTGCTGCAGCTGCTCGATCGCCACAATCGCGATTGCGCGGTGCTCGCCGACCGGCTGGGCGTGCCGCATCTCAAGGTGCCGGCCGTCGTGCCCGACACGCCCTTCACGGCCGTCCCCGTCGTCGGCCTGTCGCTCTGGCGCGAGATCGCGCTGTGGTGGCCCGGCCCCCGGGTCCTGGTGGTGGCTGAAGCGGTCGGGACCTCGCCGGCCTACGCCCCGGCCGGGATGGGCGCCGGGGTCAGCCTCGGTCTGCGTCCGTGGCCGCCCCGGCGGCTGGGTGCCTACGAGCCCGAGCACCTGCTCGTCGGCCACGGACCCGCGCTGCACGGTCCGCGCGCCACGGCCGCCCTGCACGAAGCGCTGGGCCGCGCGTGGCGCGACCTGCCGCGAGGCATCGTCGCCCTGCCGCGAGCGCTCCGCAACGCTCGTCCGTCGAGGTCTCCATCCCCGGGGGTATAGTACGTCGCTTCCTCGACCTCGGGAGGATGGGTGCACCACGTCTACCACATGAGTTACGTGCAGGCGATCGTGATCGGCATCATCCAGGGCATCGGCGAGCTGTTCCCGATCTCGAGCCTGGGCCACACCGTGCTGCTGCCCTCGTGGTTCGGCGGCAGCTGGGGCACGCTGGTCTCGCAGGAGTCGATGCCCGAGAGCCCGTATCTGGCCTTCGTCGTCGGGCTGCATCTGGCGACCGCCCTCGTGCTGCTGGGCTTCTACATCAAGGAGTGGGCCCGCATCGTGGCCGGCTTCGCGCGCACGCTGGCGCGCCGCCGCATCGAGACCGACGCGGAGCGTCTGGCCTGGCTGATCATCGTCGCCACCATCCCGGTCGGCATCCTCGGCCTCGTCTTCGAGCACCAGTTCCGGGTGCTGTTCGCAAAGCCCCTGGCGGCGGCGGTGTTCCTCATGGCCAACGGCGTGATCCTCCTCGCCGGCGAGACCTACCGGCGCCGCAACGCGCGACTGGCGGCGGCCCTCACGGGCTCGTCGACCCTCGCGGCCCCGGCCTCGGCGGCCGACGCCGCCCCCACCGCGAGCATGCCGGCGCCCACGGCGGCCTCGCCCACCGTCGCCTCGCCTGCTCGTCCCCGCTGGCGCGACGAGGCCATCGTTCCCATGGACGCGGCGGCCGAGCACGAGCTGAGCCGGGTCGGCTGGCTGAGCTCGGGGCTGATCGGCGCGTCGCAGGCGCTCGCCCTGCTGGCCGGCGTCAGCCGCGAGGGCGTCGCCATGGTCGGCGGCCTGTTCCGCGGGCTCGACAACGAGAACGCGATGCGCTTCTCGTTCCTGCTCTCGACCCCCGTGATCTTCGCCGCCGGCATCCTCAAGGTGCCCGACCTGACGGGGCCGCTCGCCGCGGGCATCCGCGGTCCCGTGCTGGCGGGCGCGCTCGCCGCCGCCGCCTCGTCGCTGGGTGCGATCGTCTTTCTGTCGCGCTACTTCAAGACCCGGACCCTGTTGCCGTTCGCCATATACTGTCTCGTGTTCGGCCTGGCATCGGTGATCCGCTTCGGGATCTTCTGACGACCTTCGCGGGCGTCGAGGCGAAAAGGGGGGCGATGACCATCGAGTCCAGCGGTGCGTCGCGAGAGCCGACTCCGCTGCGCTACCTGTTCGTGCCGATCCTGCTCGGGGCTCTTGTCGCCCTCGGTCTGGGCGTGGTCGCCAAGCACGAGGCGATCGCTCCGGGCGCCTACCCCGGCAGCTACATCCGGCTGTTCTTCAGCGACTCGCTGTACTTCAAGGCCTGGTTTGCCACGGC
>DATIYD010000472.1:0-2138 GCA_035517975.1 Thermoleophilia bacterium
ACGCCCACCCCGCGAACCATCCACCGCCCGTCCCCGCACGGGCCGTCTTCCCCTGCCCTCTTGACAGGGCAAGCGCCATATCAGAAGGCGCGCGGGTAGGTGTTGGGCCACATGCTCGCGCCCCAGCCCCGGCGTATGGCGAGGGCCGTCGCCCGGATCTGCGCCTCGCCGTTGTAGAGCGACGCGCTGCGCCAGGGGTTCCAGGCCGCCCGCCAGGTCGACCAGCAGTACTGGTACAGGCCGTGGTAGGAGCCGTTCTCGGCATGCGCGCGGCCGCCGGACTCGAGCGACATGAGGCGGCGCAGGCCGACGGCGCTGATGCGGTTGTGCCGGGCGGCGTCGCGCACGAGCGGCATCCAGTTACCCCGCGCCGCGGCGCGCCGCAGGCTGAGCTCGCAGCGCAGCCGGGTCACGCGCCCGGCCAGCACGCGCACGCGGCGCTGCGCCCGCAGCACGACGCGGTGCCACTGTTCCGGGGTCAGAACGGGGGCCGAGACCACAGCCGCCACGCACGGCGACGCGCTCGGCGCGGGGGTCGCCGCGGTCGTGTCGCCGGGCGCCGGGCTCGGCGCGGTGTCGGCTGGCGCCGGGCTCGGCGACGCGGTGTCGCCGGGCGCCGGGCTCGGCGCGGTGTCGGCCGGCGCCGGGTTTGCGGCGGCCAGCGCGGCCGCGTAGGCGAGGCGGTCGCGACGCAGCGCCATGCGGGCATGCCGCAGCGCGTGGCGGGCGTGGGTCAGGCGGGCGGGAAGGCTCGCGGCGCGAGCGTGATCAGGAGAGGCGAGGAGAAGTGCTGAAAGGGCTGAGAGTGCGGTGATGCTGATGAGTACGGCGATGGTTTTCTTCCATCCGGTCACGGGTTCCCTTCGACGTCGTGTGCCCGGCGGCAGCGGTCTGACCTGTGCCGACGGACCTGTCCGCGCGCCTCCCCCCGCAGCGGCCCGTGGCTGCCCGGCACACGGCGCACGTGTGCTTCAAGAGGCAGTGGAGGGGACTGTGCGGAGGGGCGACGTGCTTGTCGTTCGCCCCAGTAGTAGACCACACATCGCCGCGGGCGGCAAACCGCCGATGTCGGTTTCGGCAAGGCCGCAACGCGGACCAGGGCGGGCCGTCGGTACCCGCCACGCTCCGCCGCTCATCGTGATAGATTCGCCCGGGCCAGCGGCAACGTATGAAGGCAACGCGGGGCGCGAGAGCCCCACATCTTCCTGGAGGACGGCATGGCAGACGTAGCGCGCATCGGCATCCTCACCGGCGGGGGCGACGTTCCCGGCCTGAACGTGGCGATCAAGGCGGTCGTCAACCGCGCGGCCGACCACGGCATCGAGGTCGTCGGGCTGCGCCGTGGCTGGGCCAGCGTCATGGGCATCGACCCCGACGACCCGGCGACCGCCGCCGTCTTCACCACGAAGCTCGACGCCGAGGCGGTGCGCAAGATCGACCGCACCGGCGGCACCGTGCTCCACAGCTCACGCACCAACCCCGTGGCGGTCAAGGCCGGCGACGTGCCGGCGTTCGTGCGCGCCACCGACCAGACGGCCCGCGACGACGGCAAGGTCGACTGCACCGGCCACGCCCTGCGCGTGCTGAACCACCTCGGCCTCGACGCCCTCATCCCGATCGGCGGCGAAGACACCCTGTCGTTCGCCGAGCGCCTGAGCCGCGAGGGCTTTCCGTGCGTGGCCATCCCCAAGACCATGGACAACGACGTCCTGGGCACCGACTACTGCATCGGCTTCTCGACCACCATCACGCGCTCGGTCGAGATGATCACGAACTTCCGCACCTCGCTGGGCTCGCACGAGCGCATCGGCATCATCGAGCTCTTCGGACGCCACTCGGGCGGCACCAGCCTGTACGCCGCCTTCCTGGCCGCGGTCGACCGGGCGATCATCCCCGAGGTGCCCTTCGACATGGAGCGCCTTGCCGGTTTCCTCGCCGCCGACCGCGAGGCCAACCCCTCGCACTACTCGATGGTGACCGTCTCCGAAGGCGCCGTGCCGGCGGGCGGCGGCATGACCGAGACCGGCGAGGCCGACGCCTTCGGCCACCGCAAGCTGGGCGGCATCGGCCAGTCGATCTCGCAGGAGATCAAGCGCCTCACCGGCACGAACGTGATGTTCCAGCAGCTTGGCTACGTC
>DATIYD010000473.1:0-2478 GCA_035517975.1 Thermoleophilia bacterium
CGAATACCTCAAACAGAAAGATCGCCGCGATGCAGCCGGCGATCATGCTACCGTAGAGGTCGCGCGAGATCGTGGCGATGCGCAGCGCCCGCCAGATCACGATCGCGAACAGGGCGAGCAGCAGTGCCGCTCCAACGAAACCGTAGCGCTCGCCGATCACAGCGAAGATGAAGTCGGTGTGGTGCTCGGGCAGGAAGTCGAGCACGGTCTGCGTCGCCTGATCGCCGCGCCCGTGCAGCGCGCCGGAGCCCACGGCGATCAGCGACTGCGTCAGGTTGTAGCCGCTGCCCTGCAGGTCGTGGCCCGGGTGCAGGAAGACGAACAGGCGTTGCGTCTGATAGGAGTGCACGATGCGCACGCCGGCCATGGGCAGCAGCTTCAGGACAAGCACCCCGAGCGCCGCGGCCGCCGCGAAGAGGGCCGCGAAGTGCGACCAGGGGGTGCCGTAGAAGAGCAGCAGCGTCAGCGTGAGGATCAGAAAGACCATCGCCGTGCCGAGGTCAGGCTGGGCGAAGACGAGCGCCGCCGGCAGGGCCACGTAGGCCAGGGCGAGGACGGTCATGCGCGCCAGGCCGATGTACTGCAGACGGTCGGTGAGGAACGCCGCCAGCGTGACGGTGAGGATCACGAGGGCGAGCTCCGACGGCTGGAAGTGCACGAAGGGCAGCGGGATCCAGCGCCGCGAGCCGCGGGTGACCGGTCCCAGGACGAACACCGCGGCGATCGAGACGAGCACGAACCCGTACAGGGGCCACTGCCAGCGCCGGTAGTGCTCGTAGTCGATAAGCGAGAGCACGAGCAGCGCGACGAAGCCCACCGCGGCGTAGGCGATCTGAGAGCGTGCGTAGAACATCGGCGAGGAGATCGCGTCGTGGCGCGTCGCGAAGTAGATCATGGTCACGCCGAAGACGAGCAGACCCGCCGCCGCCAGCAGCAGCAGATAGTCGAAGTGACGCAGGTACGAGCGCAGGTCCACCTAGTACCGCCGACCGACTTGGTCGTCGCCGCTCAGGCTTGTGTGACTTCGTCTCACGCCTAGTCGCTGTGGGTGGAGCCGGTCGACTGGCCACCGTTCACGTGGAACAGCGAGTCGTAGATCATGCGGGCGGCCGGCGCCGCGCTGACGCCGCCGTGGCCGCCCTGCTGGATCATGACGACGACCACGTACCTGGGGTCGTTGGCCGGCGCGTAGCTGCAATACCAGGCGTAGTCGTCCTGGCCGAACACCTGGGCCGTGCCGGTCTTGCCGGCGACCTGGACGGGATAGTGGCCGAACACGGCATACGAGGTGCCGTTCGGCGTGCTTGCGCCCTCGTGCAGCGCGTTCTGGATCACGCTCAGGGTCTCGCTCGAGATGCCGAGCCGCCTGGGCTTGGCGTAGGGCACCCGGCGCACGAGGGCGCCGTGCGTGTCGAGGATCCGGGCGCCCAGGTGCGGGGTGACCTCGTAGCCGCCGTTGGCGATAGCGGCGTAGGCGACCGCGGCCTGCATGGGCGTCGCCTCGAGGTTGCCCTGGCCGATCGCCAGATTGATCGAGTCGCCCGGCTTCCAGATGCTGTCGATGCGCCAGCCCTTCGGGTCGGTCTTCCTGGTGTAGGCCGTCTTCTTCCACTCGGGCGTCGGCACGAGGCCGGCCACCTCGCCGGGCAGGTCGACTCCGGTCGGGCGACCCAGGCCGAGGCGCTTGGCCCAGTCCTCGAGACCCTCGCCCTTCTGCCGGTAGAAGTCGTAGCCGACGTTGTAGAAGAACACGTCGCACGACTGCGCCAGGGCTTGGGTGATGTCGATCGAGCCGAAGCCGCTCGGATACGTCCAGTCCTTCCAGGTCAGCCCGCCGGTGGTGTGCGGCGGCGTGAAGGTCGGGCCGCAGTCGATGATCGTGCTCGGCGAGAGCACGCCGTTCTCGAGGGCCGCGATCGAGTCGACCGCCTTGAAGGTCGAGCCCATCGGGTACTGGCCCTGGATGGTGCGATCGAGCAGCGGCGTCGTGCGTATGTTCAGCTTCTTCCAGTGCTTGGCCGAGAGGCCGCCGACGAACCAGGCGGGGTTGAAGGTGGGCTCGCTCGCCAGGGCGACGACGGCGCCGGTGTGCGCGTCGAGCACCACGGCGGCGCCGCCGTCGGCGCGCACCTCGCCGTCGAGATGGGCCAGGTTGATGCCGTAATTCACCGCGTTCTCCGCGGCGCGCTGCACCTTGGAGTCGATCGACAGCTGCAGGTTGTCGCCGGCCTGGGGCAGCGAGCCGCCGGGCACGACCTGCTTGGGGCGGCCGCTGGCGTCGACCTCGACGCGCACCGAGCCGTCGACGCCGCGCAGCCACTTGTCGTACGTCGACTCGACGCCGGACTGACCGATCACGTCGCCGGCCTTGTAGCCGCGAAAGCGCGGTTCGCTCAGCTCCTGCTGGCTGATCTCGCCGAGCTGGCCGAGGAAGTGCGCCCCGAGATCGCCGAGCGGGTAGGCGCGCAGGTAGTTCTG
>DATIYD010000474.1:0-19853 GCA_035517975.1 Thermoleophilia bacterium
CCCGCCGGCAATCTCTCCGGAAGGCAGCGATCAACAGGCGGGCAAAGGGATGAGCACGGCCGAGGTAGAGATAGGAACGCCGCCAGGCGGCGCCGGCGCAAAGGCGCACGTTCGCCGTCACCACTTCTCGTGGGGTGACCCGCTCTTTCGCTGGTTCACCATCGCCTGCGCGGCGGCGGTGGCCGTCGCCATGTTCGTGCTCATCGGCGTGCTGGTGAAGAACTCGTGGCTCGCCATCCACACGAACGGCGTCAGCCCGCTCACGCACGTCGACTGGGCGCCCCCGGACCAGTTCGGTGCGCTCTCTAGCCTCTTCGGAACGTTCGTGACGACGGTCATCGCGATGATCATCGCGGTGCCCCTCGCCCTGGCCATCGCCCTGCTGCTCGTCGAGCTCGTACACCCCGTCGTGTCGCGCGTGGTGGGTACCACCGTCGAGATGCTGGCGGCCGTGCCCAGCATCATTTTCGGCCTGTGGGGCTTTCTGGTCATCGCCCCCCTCATGGGCAACCACGTGGAGCCGTGGATCCAGACGACCTGGCTGGGGCATCTGCCGATCTTCAGCGGCACGCCGTTCGGCGACGACATCCTGACGGCCGGCCTCGTCCTGAGCCTCATGATCCTGCCCTTCATCACGGCCGTCTCGCGCGACGTGCTCAAGATGGTCCCCACCGTCACCAAAGAGGCCGGCTACGGTATGGGCTCGACCACGTGGGAGGTCACCCGCAAGATCAGCATGCGCTATGCGCTGTCGGGCATCGCCGGCGCGGTGTTCCTGGGGCTCGGGCGGGCCCTCGGTGAGACCATGGCGGTGGCGCTCATCATCGGCGGCCTCACGACCGGCATCCCGCACTCGCTGTTCTCCCAGGGCACCACGGTGTCGGCCACGATCGCCCTCAACTTCGGCGAGGCCCAGTCGAAGCTCGAGACGAGTGCTCTGATCGAGCTCGCACTCATCCTGTTCGCGATCACCATGGTGTTCCAGGCGCTCGCCCAGGTCTGGCTGGCGCGCGCGCGTCGCATGTCGGGGAGCCGGGCATGAGCGCCTCCACGGTGAACGTCGTGCGGTCGCCCTTGAAGCCCCGTCGAATGGCCGGCCGCCGCTTGGCGAACGGGTTGATCACGACCGGCGCGTGGATCGCGGCGGCCATCGGCATCTTCGTGATGGGCTGGATCCTGTTCACCGTCGTCATCCACGGCATCGGCGCCTGGAACTGGGCCTTCTTCACCAAGCTGCCGCCCCAGGGTCAATACTCGCCCGGCCACGGCATCGCCAACTGCATCGTCGGCACCATCCTGATCACCTTCGGCGCGGCCATCGTCGGCCTGCCGCTCGGCTTCTTCGGCGCCATCTACCTGTCGGAGTTCGGCCGCACCGGACGGGTGGCCTCGGCGATCCGCGCCATCACGAATATCGTGCTGGGCGTGCCGTCGATCATCGCCGGCATGTTCGCCTACGGGCTGATCGTGGTGCCCTCACACCACTACTCGGGCTTCGCGGGATCGTTCGCGCTCATGTTCATCATGCTGCCGGTCATGACGCGCACGGCCGAGGACATCCTCAACCTGGTGCCCAACGAGTTGCGCGAGTCGGCCCTCGCCATGGGCGTGCCGCGCTGGCGGGCCACCCTCGGCGTGGTCGTCAAGGCGGCGCGCAGCGGCCTGATCACCGGCGGCATCCTCGCCGTGCTGCGCGTCGCCGGGGAGACCGCGCCGCTGCTCTTCACGGCCCTGAGCAGCCCGTACTGGATGACGTTGCGCGGCCCGTCGAGCTACTTCGGCGGGCCCACCGCCAACCTCACCATGTTCATCTGGAACTCAGCGAACGCGCCGGATCCCGGTCTGGTCCGCATGGCGTGGGGCGCGGCGCTGCTGATCATCGTCGCCGTTCTCGGCGTGAACATACTGACCCGACTTCTCTTCCAGCGAGGCAAGGAATGGTAGAGCTCATGGACACGACCGAACCCGGCGCGCCGCCGCCGGCCACCCGGCCGGTGCCCCCGCGGCTCGAGGTGAGCACGCCTGGCGCCGGTCACGAGGGGGCCGAGTTCGACGCGCTGCCGAGCAAGCTCTCGGTGCGCGATCTCGACTTCTTCTACGGCAAGGAGCAGGCGCTCTTCGGCAACGACCTGGAGATCAAGGAGAACCGGGTCACCGCCATCATCGGACCCTCGGGCTGCGGCAAGTCGACCCACCTGCGCTGCTACAACCGCATCTACGAACTGTATCGCGACCAGAAGGCGGCCGGCGAGATCATGCTCGACGGCGAGAACATCCTGGCGTCCGGCACCGACCTGCTCAGCCTGCGGCGGCGCGTGGGCATGATCTTCCAGAAACCCAGTCCGTTCCCCATGACGGTCTTCGACAACATCGCCTACGGCCTGCGGATGCACTTCAAGCTCTCCAGGTCGGAGCTCTCCGAGCGGGTCCAGGACGCACTCAAGCGCGGAGCGCTCTGGGAAGAGGTCAAGAACAAGTTGAACGAGCCCGGTCTCGCCCTCTCGGGCGGCCAGCAGCAGCGGCTCTGCATCGCCCGCGCCATCGCCGCCGAGCCCGAGCTCATCCTCATGGACGAGCCTTGCTCGGCGATCGACCCGGTCGCCACCGGCAAGATCGAGGAGCTCGTCCAGGAGCTCAAGTCCTCGTACACGATCGCCCTCGTCACGCACAACATGCAGCAGGCGGCGCGCGTATCCGACTACACGGCCTTCTTCTTTGAGGGCCGCATCATCGAATTCGGATCGACCACGCAGATCTTCGAGAACCCTGCCGAGAGGCAGACCGAAGAGTACATCACCGGCCGCTTCGGCTAGCGGGAGAGTCCATGGCTACTCAGCTGCAACGCGAGATCGGCAACCTGAAGAAGAGCATCCTCACTCTGAGCGCGCTCGTCGAGGACAACCTGCGGCGCGCCCTGGCCGCCGTGGAGAGTCGCGACGAGGCCCTTGCCACCGAGGCCATCGAGCGCGACTTTCCCATCGACCTCATGGAGGTCGACGTCGAGGAAGACTGCCTGAAGGCGCTCGCGCTCTATCAACCCGTGGCCGGCGACCTGCGCTTCATCGTCACGACGATCAAGATCAACACCACGCTGGAACGCGTCGGCGACCTCGCCGTGAACATCGCCGAGCGTGCCCGCCAGCTCGCGGCCCTCGAGCAGCCCGTCGTGGCGTTCGACATGGCCGAGATGGCGGGCAAGGCGCAGCACATGGTGTCGAGCGCGCTCGACGCCCTCGTGCAGTCCGACTCGGCCGTCGCCCGTGCCGTGCTGCTCGCCGACGACGAGGTCGACGACCTCGATCGTGAGCTCACCGCCACCCTCAACGCCGCCGCCCACGAGCACCCCGAGTGGCTCGAACCGATCATCCAGCTCCTGCAGACCTCACGCTTCATCGAGCGCGTCGCCGACCACGCGACGAGCATCGCCGAAGACGTGATCTACATGGTCGAGGGGGAGATCCCGCGGCACTCCGTCAAGCGCGCGGTCGCCGAAGCCATGGGTCTGAACGGTCAGACGGCTCCGCCGGTGTCGAGCGCGGGCGCCTAGTCTACGGTCTCCCTCCCGCCGGGCACCCTGGCTGGGCCTGGCGCGGCGGCCCTCGCCGGGTCAGCCGGGCGTTTCCGACGATCCGGGGCCGGCGTTCGAGGCGTCGGCGAGCTCGCGGAACAGTCCGGTGACAACGAACACGGTCTGCTCGGCGATGTCGACCGCGTTGTCCCCTATCCGCTCCAGGGCGCGGGCCACAAGGGTCATGAAGATCGCCCATTCCCGCAGGTCGAGGTCATCGCCGATCGCGACCGCGCGCCTGGGAATCTCGCGGTTCAAGCGGTCGACCTCGGCATCCTGACGCACCAGGTCCTGTGCGAGTTCGACGTTGCGCGACACGAACGTCTTCTGGGCCTGCGAGACGAGGGAGAGCACGATCTGGCCCATACGATCGATCGACTCCAGGATCGCCTCGTCCCTCGGAGACTCGTGGCCCGACAGCGGGACGAGCTTTGCGATGTTCACGCACTGGTCGCCCATGCGCTCAACGCAGCGGATGGCGTGAAGGAGCGCCGCGACCAACCGCAGGTCGCCTGCCACCGGCGCCTGCGTAGCCAGGAGCGTGAGCACTCCCTGGTGGACCTCGAGGTAGCGGCCGTCGATCCGGTCGTCGTCGGCGAGTACGAGCCCGGTCAGCTCCACGTCCTGTGACCTCACTGCTTCCAGCGCGCGCTCGAGTTGCAGCGCGACCATGTCGAGCCCGCCCATCGTCTGCCGCTCAAGCTCCTTGAGCGTTTCAGTGAACTGGTGACGCGCTTCAAGCTTCACATCGTCTCCTAGCCGAACTTGCCGGTGACATATCGTTCGGTGCGCTCGTCCTTGGGGTTGGTGAAGATCTCGCTCGTCGGCCCGTGTTCGATGAGCTCGCCGTTCAGCATGAACGCGGTCGTCGCCGCGACGCGAGCCGCCTGCTGCATGTTGTGCGTGACGACCACGATCGTGTAGCGGGCCTTGAGCTCGTCCATCAACTCTTCGATCTTGAGCGTCGATGCCGGATCCAGTGCCGAGGCAGGTTCGTCCATGAGGATCACCTCGGGCTCGACCGCGATCGTGCGGGCGATGCACAGACGCTGCTGCTGGCCGCCGGAGAGTCCGATGCCGGGCGTGTCAAGGCGGTCCTTGACCTCGTCCCACAGGCCGACAGATCGTAGCGAGCGGTGGACGCGGTCGCGGAGGTTCTCGCCGCGCACGCCTCCCAGCTTCAGCCCGGCCGCCACGTTGTCGAAGATCGACATCGTCGGAAACGGGTTGGCCTTCTGGAACACCATGCCGATCACCCGGCGGACGGTGGTGACGTCGACGCCGGCGCCGTAGATGTCGACGTCGCCGAGCTTGACCTTGCCCTCCGCGTGAGCGCCGGGCGTTACCTCGTGCATTCGATTGAGGCAACGGATGAGCGTCGATTTGCCGCAGCCCGACGGCCCGATGATCGCTGTCACCCGGTTCGCCTCGAACTCGATGTCGATGCCCTTCAGCGCTTCGCTTTTGCCATAGTAGGCATGCAGCCCTTCGACGGTGACTGGATGACCCGCGCCCTCGCGCGGCGCGTCGGCCGGTACCGCCTGATCGGCAGCGCTGGTATCGGGGGAGGATGCGGAGTTCTGCTTGTTGCGTTGCCTGATGCGGGACAGGATCATGCTTCCTTGAGCTCCTTGCCTCTAGCCGCGAAGCCGATTGCGGCTTCGCTCATGGAACGTTCGCGCGACCACGCTCAGGATGAGCACCATGAGAATCAGCAGCAGCGCGGCTGCCCACGCCTGCTCGTGGTCGGCAGGGCTTGGTGACTCCGAGAGGGTGAAGATCGTCACGGGGATGTTCGGCAGCGCCTGCGAGACGTTCGTCGTGATCCCGAAGTTGGAGAAGATCGAGGTGGTGAACAGCAGGGGAGCGGTCTCCCCGGCGATGCGCGCGATCCCCAGAACGACGCCCGTGATCAAGCCGCCGGCGGCGGTCGGGAGCATGATCCGCAGCACGATGCGCCAGCGCTTCAGCCCCAGCGCGAGGCCGGCCTCGCGAAGCGAGCTCGGAAACAGCGTCAACACTTCGTGAGCCGAGCGAGCCGTGAGCGGCAGCATCACGATCGCCAGCGCGACCGCGCCGGCGAACCCGCTCTGGGTGTGACCGGCGACCAACACCCCGAACACGAAGATGCCGATCACGATCGTCGGTATGCCGTTCAGGATATCCAGCGCAAAGCGGACCGTGTTGGCCACCGATGGCCGTGCGAACTCACTGGTGTAGATCGCGATCAGGAACCCGATCGGCACGGCCATCACGGTGGCCAGGGCCACCAGGATCGCCGTGCCGACGATCGAGTCGGCTATCCCGCCACCGGTCTGTCCGAACGGCACCGGGTTCTTCGTCAGAAAATCGAGGTTGAACGCGCCGATCCCCTTGACGAACACGGAGCCGACGACGATGGCGAGGACCGCGACGGCAAGCCAGGCGGCCAGCCTCGCGAGAAGCGTCATGAGTTTGTCGACCAGCCTGCGGCGGCGCTCCCCCGGTGTGCCGGTCAGCAGGAGCGGCGGTGGGCCGTCGATCGGCTTGCCGCTCATGGATGCACCGCTGACCTGCGCACGATCAAGCGCGCGACGATGTTGACGATCAGCGAGATCACGAGCAGGATGGCCGCCAGGTAGATCAGTGCGGATGCCTGCAGCCTGGTCGTCGCCCCCTGGTACTCTGAGGCGACTTGGGCCGCGAGGCTGGCGGCGGGCGCGAAGAGCGACACGTGTATCCCGGGAGTGTTGCCGATCACCTGAGTGACGGCGATCGCCTCGCCGAGCGCTCGCCCGAGCCCGAGGATCATCGCGCCGGTCACACCGGCACGTCCGTAGGGCAGGATCACCATCCGGACCATCTCCCAACGGGTGGCCCCAAGCGCATAGGCAGCTTCTTTCAGGTCGTGCGGGGTCGTTTCGAACACTTCGCGGGCGATCGCGCTGACGATCGGCACCACCATGATCGTGAGGATCAGCGCCGCGTTCAGCATGCCGTACGGCGATGGTGTGCCGCTGAACAGTGGTATCCAGCCGAGCACGTTCTGCAGCGCCGGCTCGAGATGGTCGTTCAGAAACGGGCCAAAGACGAGGATACCCCACAGCCCCAGAATCACGCTCGGGATGGCGGCCAGCAGTTCGACCAGGATCGCTATCGGGCGGCGTACCGTGTGTGAGGCGAGCTCGGTCAGATACAGCGCGATCGCGATGGAGATCGGGGCGGCGATGATGAGCGCCAGCGCCGAGCTTTCAAGAGTGCCCCAGATGAAGTCCAGGGCCCCGAAGTGCTCGGCGACTGGATCCCAGCCCTTGCTCACCAGGAATCCCAAGCCGTACTTCACGATCGCCGGATCGGCCTTCTGGAACACGGTGATCGCGATCCACACGAGCAGCCCGACGCCGAACACCGAAGCAAGCCCGGCGAGGCCCCAGAGCAGCGGATCGCCGATCCGGTCGGCGAGCTTGCGCCGGGTGGTGAACAGACCGGCGGACGATGAGGACGGCGATGCTCGCGTGGCCATGTACGTCTACACCTCGGGACCGAGTCGGAGGGCGTCGTGCGACGCGTGTGCCGGCAGGACCCTCGGCCCGCCGGGCAAGCCCTCACACCGGCCGTTCGGCGGACGGCTCGAGAGCCGTCCGCCGAGTCCGCTATCGCAGCTCGTGAGTCCCACCGGCCGAGCTACTTGATCTTGGCGATCGTCGCCTTGTCGGCTGTGACGACCATGGCCGGCAGTGGCGCGAAGTTGAGCGGCGGCCCCGAGGACTGGCCGGTCGTGATGGCCCACGTGAGGAAGGGCGTGAGCGCCGCGGCCTTCGGGCTCGACAGAGGCACGATGGCATAGGTGAACGTCGAGATCGGGTAGGCGCCGGGCGCAGAGGCCGGCGGGTCGACGATCGAGACGTTGTTGTCGGCGGGCACGGAGGTAAGCGTCGCCGCCGCGGCGGAGATGCTGGGGATGCCCGGCACCGGGAACTTCCCGGCCGCGTTCTGGATCAGCGCGTAGTCGAACTTGTTCGAGAACACGTACGAGATCGCGATGTAGCCGATCGAGCCGTTCGTGCTGGAGATCACGCCACCGACGCCCGAGTTGCCCTTGCCGCCCAGACCGGTCGGGAACTGGACCTGCGTCGAGGCGCCGATCTTGGACTGCCAGTCGGGGCTGACGTGCGACAGGTAGTTGGTAAAGGCGTAGGTGTCACCGCTGCCGTCGGTACGGTACACGGGGGTGATCTTGGTCGAGGGCAGACTGACACCCGGGTTCAGTTTGGCGATCGCCGGGTCGTTCCAGGTCTTGACCGTGCCCATCCAGATGTCGGCCAGCACCGGACCGCTCAGCTTGAGCTGGTTGGGCACACCCTTGGTGTTGTAGGCGACGAGCGTGGCCGCCAAGGCCCAGGGGATCTGGACGACGCCCTTGGCCGCGGTGAACTGGTCGGGGGTCAGCGGCGCGTCGCTCGCGCCAAAGTCGACCGTCCGCGCGGTGATCTGCGCGATCCCGCCCCCGCTGCCGATGGCTCCGTAGGTGACGGCCACGCCGGCTTGCGTGTTGTATGCGGGTTGCCACTGCGACATGAGCGGTGCGATCAGCGTGCTGCCGGCGCCGACGAGCGTCTTGGAATTGCTCGAGGCCGGAGTGGAGTTCGAGCCCGAGCTCGTGTTGCTGCTTCCACAGGCGGCCACGAAGAGTGCAAGGGCAAGTATCGCTATCCCGCTCGTCACCGCCATACACTTTCTGACTCGCGGCAAAGTCATGGTTGCAACCCCTTTCGTCTGTCTTCCTTGTCGTTGGTCGATCGGTCCGGCGTGGGCCGGCCGTGAAGGCATGTACCCAAGCTCAAGGCGAACGGTTCGTGCCTAACCGTTCGCTAACCGTTCGCTAACACAGGGGATACCGGGAGCCGCTCTGGGTCGCGGCGGGCGAGGGTGGGGGACGTTGACGCCGTCGCGTCTGGCAGCACAATCTGTGGCCAGCGCCGCTCCTCATCCGCGGTGCCGCGGCCGGGGCTGGCGCTGCGGTGGCGGCGGTGGCCTGCTGGCCGCCCTGGTCGCCTTTGCCCCCTCGTTTGTCTTCGTGATCGCCGGCGGGCCGCACTTCGACCGGTTGCGGCGCAACGAAGACGCCCAGGTGTTCCTGAGCGGCGCCGGAGCGGCCGCCATCGGCGCCATCGCGGGCGTCGCGTTGCCGCTCGCCCTGGCGCTGAGCCAGCTCTGGCAGCTCCTGGCTCTCGGCCTCGCCGCGATCTGGCTGCTGGCGCTGCGTCGTGGCGTTGTGGCGGCGCTGCTCGGCGCGGGCCTGTCGGGTGTCGTTGCCGCCCTGATCGGGCTGCCGATCCCGCGCTGACCCGGGCTAACGAACGCCTAACCGGCGGGCACGAGAATGGTCGCGGACGCGACAGTGCCACGACTCCCAGTCATTCCAGGATCGAGCTGTGCCAAGGTACCCACGTTATGTGATCGTCAAGAAGGCCCGCCCAAGGCGCGGGCCGCGCTGGTTGGGCCTGGCGAAATGGACCGCCGTCGTGCTCGTCGTCGTGGCGGCACTCACGGCCGGCGCGGCGCTGGCCTGGCTGCAGCGAACCACGGCTCAAGTTGCCAGCAACAACCCCCGCGAGGTGACGCAGGCTCGCCCCCAGCTGACGCACGCCCGCCCTGGGCGACCGGTGAACATCCTCATCATAGGAAGTGACCGGCGCGCCTCTGACCGCGGCATGGGCGCCCGTTCGGACACCATGATCGTGGTACGCCTGGACCCTCGCACGGGCAGCATCGCCATGCTATCGGTGCCGCGCGATCTGCGCGTTCGGCTCCCCGGCTACGGCACCAACAAGGTCAACGCCGCCTACGCCTTCGGCGGCGCCAAGCTCACGCTGCAGGTCCTCAAACGCCTGCTCGGCATCCCCGTCAACGACTTCGTCGACGCGAACTTCAACGGCTTCGTGCAGGTCGTCGATCAGCTCGGTGGGGCGTACCTCATGATCGATCATCGCTACTACAACAACACCGCCGTGACCGACTACGCTTCGGTCGACCTGGAGCCCGGCTACCAGCGGTTGACCGGGCGCCAGGCGCTGTCGTGGGTACGGTTTCGCCACGACCAGAACGGCGACTTCACTCGCATCGCTCGTCAGCAGACCTTCCTGCGCGAGATGAAGCGCGAGGTCATAAGCTCGGCCAGGCTCTCCAGTCTGCCGCGCTTTCTCTCGCTCATGGATCTCGTTTCGCGCAACGTGACCTCCGACGTCTCGAGTCTCGGCAAGGCCTACCGTCTGTTCAGGCTGGCCATGCGGCTCGACACGAGTCGCATCTACCAGACCCATGTCGAAGGCTCGACACAGATGATCGGCGGCGTCTCCTACGTCATCGCGACCCCCGCGCAGGTGCGTGCCGCGGTGCACCGGTTCTTGCACCCGCGCTGGGTCCCGCGTCGCGCGTCGACGGTTGGGACGACCGGCGGATCGCCGGCCTCTGCCGGCTCCGCCGGATCGCCGCCTGCGTCCAGATCGGCTCGTGCTGCGGTGATCACCGACTCGGCGCACCACGTAGCCGAGTGGCAAGCCTTGCAGAGGCGTTGCTCGCTGCGGCTCTTCATGCCGGCTCATCTCCCGAGCGGCCTGAACTACGCGCAGTTTCGCTCCTATACGGTCATGGCGCCAAGAGGACCGGCAAAGGCTGCAGTCGTCGTGGGCACGGCGCCGCAGGGCGGCTCCTGGGACCTCCAAGCCATCGCCTGGACGAGGCCGCCGATCCTCGCCGGCCCGGCTGTGACCACGGTCGCTGGTGGGCGCATCTGCTCCCTCTACTACGACGGCCCTGCCCTGCGGTTGATCGCCTGGCGAGTGGGAGCCGTGGCCTACTGGATCGAAAACACCGTCGATGAGGAGCTGTCGAATCGAGAGATGCTGGCGCTGGCGGCCTCGAGCGTGCCCGTCCCGTGACCTGCATCCCTTTTAGGACGCCCTCCGGGCACGGCATGACGCAAGGCAGAAGGGGCGCCGGCCCAATCTCAGCGCCTCTCTAGCTTGCGGTGACGGTGACGGTGGGGTTCGGACTGGGGCTGGTGCCCGCGACGAACCTGCTGGACTTTCCGACCACGAGACGGATGGAGTAGGTGCCGGCCTGCGTCGGTTTCCAGCTCGCCTGGTAGGTGCCGTCGGCGCTCGGCGTGACCTGGACGGCCTTGGTCCAGGTGGTGGCGCCCTGCGCCATCGTCTCGAGCCAGACAGAGGCGGCCGCCGTCGCGGCGGCGGGCTTGATCGTGCCGCTGAAGGTGACCGTGTCGCCGACCTTGGCGGCGGCCGTGCCGGCCGTCAGGGTGACGGCGGGCCGGACGGAGACGACGACCTGGGCCGAGCTCGCCTTGTTGTGCATGACCGTGGTCGCCGAGAAGTAGTATCTGCCGTTGGCCGTGGGCGTTATCCTGGCCGACAGGGTGCTGTATTTGACGATGTAGCCGTCGACCACGCTGGAGCCGGCCGTGGCGGTGACCGCACTGGCCGCCCATGAACCGCCGGCCGGGCGCTCCAGGAGCGTGACCTTGCGCCCCGACCCGATGACCGGGTAGAGGCGTCCGGTGATCGTCGCGGTGCCGCCGTAGGTGACGGTCGCGACGGGGCTCGTGACCGACAGCGAGGCCACGTAGAGCCACGTGTCGCGCAGCCCGAGACGGGCGCGCAGCGTGGCGCCGTCGGTCAGCGACCAGCCCTTGTCGCCGATCAGCAGGGCCTTGACGACGCGCGGTGAGCTGCCGCGCTTCACGACGGCGATGTCGCGCAGCGGACCCTGGGTGAAGCCCAGCGCGGAGGCGATGGAGGCGGGCGAGCGGACGATGGGGTTGTCGGGCCACTTGTCGTAGGGCGAGAGGCTGTCGTAAGGATCGGGCACGCCCTTCAGGTACGGCACGGGCGCGGCTGCCGACCAGACGTTCTCGATGTTCTCGGTGTGACCGCCGGAGGTCGAGAAGAAGTAGGCCACGATCGGCGTGCCCTTGTACTTGGGGACGATGCCGCGCGTGGCGCTCACCGCCGCGTTGGTGGCCGTCGTCTCGGCGTCGGCGCCGCCGTACATCTGGCTCGCGGTGGTGCAGTAGACGTCGAACGTGCCCGACCGGCCGGTGGCGCGGTAGGCATACGAGCGGGCCGCGACCGCCTGTGCCTTGAGGGCCTCGATGGGCCACGACGCCGGCGACTCGCGCGGCACGACCCCGGGCAGGTACGACTCGAGCCGCACCGTGTTGACGATCTCGAGGCCGTCGGTGAGGTGGATGACCCGCAAGCGGCCGCGGTAGTGGCCCACGACGCCGTTGTCGTTGGCGGTGAGCAGCTTGAGCTTGGAGGTGGTCGGCGTGAAGGTGATGGGCGCGCCGGCCGTCCAGGTCCTGGACCCGTCACTCAGACGGTACGACGACCCCGTCCACTTGACGGTCGCGGTCGTGCCCGCGCCCAGGTGGACCGTCTTCGTCCCCCAGAGGGCGTTGAACTTCGCGGCGTCGGTGACGGCGAACGACGCGGCGCCGCTGCGCAGCAGCACGCGGATCCACACGTTGCCCACCTTGCCGAGCGTGACGCCCGTGTAGTAGTGCTTGATGATGGCGCCGTACTTCCAGCCGTGCTGGGCGTACCCGTCGGCACCGTACTGGCTCATGCCGATGCCGTGCCCCCAGCCACGACCTTCGAGCGTGAGGGTCGTGGTCGAGGCGCCGCGCGCGGCAGGCGCGGCGGCCAGGGCCGCGCACGCCAGGGCCATGAGCAGGCAGCCGGCGAGCGCGGCCCGCGCGCGGCGGGCGGTCGGCCTGGCGGCCGTGGGGATTGTCGGGCGGGAGCCGGTCATCACTGCACTTTCGCTTGTGGCGGACCTTTCCTCGATGCTACGACCAGCCGGGCCTCGCGGCAAACGCGAGACGGCCGCCTGGGCTTCGTTGCAGGCCTCCTTGTTGGCTGTCGGCACCAGCATCCCTTCTGATTACGTCGCCGCGGGTCCGGAACCTAACGCCGGCGTGACCCCGCCTGGCAACGGGCGTTTTTTCGTTTGCAGATCTGACAACAGAGGGGTCGCCCTTCGTGACCGAGCCCGCAAGGCGGTGCTGTAGGGTCTCAAGGCGCTCGCCGTGCTGTCGACAAACAGGAGGCATGGAGAACCACCTCACAGGAACGCACCGAGCGCCGCGCCGCCGCGCATGGCGTCTGGGCACGAGCGCACTGGCGGCGGCGCTGTGCGCCGCCGCCATCGCCCTGGGCGTCGCTCCGGTCGCACTCGCCAGGAGCTACACCGACGTGCCCAAGGCCTACTGGGACCGCGCCGACATCGCCTGGGTCACCAGCCAGGGACCGGCCAACGCCGGGGCGCTCAACGACTACGGCCGTCTCTTCAAGCCGCGCCAGGCCGTCACTCGCGAGCAGTTCGCCCGGGCGCTCGTCGTGCTCGGCGGCTTGCAGGGCACACGGGTCGCGCCGGTCACGGTGCCCGACCTCCCGGCGAGCGACCCCTACGCACCCTACGTGCAGATCGCCCTCGGCCTGCACCTGCTCGCGCAGTTCAAGGACGGCTTCCATCCGACCGAGGCCATGCAGTCGTGGCAGGTCGACAGCGGAGCCGTGCGCCTGGTGCGCCGGCTCAACCCCCAGGCGGACTGGTCGATGTTGAGCGCGCTCAACCCGGCCACCTGGGAGCCCGTCGCGACGTGGAAGACGGGCGCGCCGCGCTACCTGGCGACCGAGGTCGCGGCACGCTACCTGGGCCTGCGCTACAACCATCCTTCCGGGAGCGACGCCCTCGAGGTCTCACCGCGCGAGAAGATCGACCGCGCCGAGGTGGCCGCCGTCCTGTACCGCGCGCGGCACCTGTCGTCGTGGAGCGTCGCCGGCCTCGCCGAGTACGACCATGTCACGCTGCCCACGCTGACGGCTCGCCAGAAGCAGATCGTGGCCTTCGCCCTTACGTACATCGGTTATCCTTACGTATGGGGCGGTGAATACCCCTCCACGGACTCTCCCTACGGGACGCAGGCCCACGGCGGCTTCGACTGCTCGGGCTTCGACTGGTGGGTCATGAAGATGCACTTCGGTTACACGGTCAACGAGCGGGTCGCCGCGGCCATGGCGGGCGCCGCCAAGCCGCGCATCACGCGCGCCAGGCTCGTGCCCGGAGATCTCATCTTCTTCGGGCCCAAGGGCCCCAAGTCGACCGTGGCGTCGATCTACCACGCCGCCCTGTACCTGGGCAACGGCTGGTTCATCCAGTCGACCGGGTCGCTCGATGGCGTCGGACTGTCGTCGATCAGCTCCGACTCCTGGTGGAAGCACGACTTCGCCTGGGGTCGGCGACTCCTGAAGAAGGGTGAGTTCGCGCCGGCGGTGGCCGCGCCTCCCGCCTCATGACCCGGATCGTGGTGCTCGTCTGCTTCGTCGTCGCCTTGGCCGCGGCGGTGCTGGTTGCCGCCGACCGCGCCCACTCGCTCGAGCCCAACGACACGACCTCGCCGGTAGGGCACGTCTCACTGCCGGCCACGGTGCGCTCGCCATCCGTCGACCTGAAGGTCACCGTGGCCGATCCCGAGAGCGGCGTGGTCGAGCTGCGTCTGAGCAACGACGACGCGACCTGGAGCACCTGGGTGGGCTACCCGAGCCCCTCGCCCGACGGCATCATCCACCTCGACTGGCGTCTCACGCCCGGCCCCGGCCTCAAGACCGTCACGGTCGAGGCGCGCGACGGCGCCGGTCTCGTGTCGAGCTTCCGGGTCGACACCGTGCTGCTGCCGGCGGCGAGCGGCTGACTCACTCCGCGTGTCGGGGGCGCTGGCGACGAACCGTCGTAGCCGGCTCGCGGTAACTGGAGCTCGGCAGGCCGCCCGCAGGCTACGACGCGGCGGTGCCACGTGAACCCGGCCTTGCCTGCGCGCGGCGCGTTCTCACGCGTTCCTAACCCTGCCGCGGGACAATGTTGCCACCATGAGTGCCTCCCCCGGACCACGTCCTGAGCGCCTCGCGGCGCTCTACGCGCGAGGTCTTACCAATCGCGAGATCGGTCGGCGACTCGGCATCTCCAAGGAACGGGTACGACAGCTCTTGAGCCGCCACCAGATTCCCGTCGTGCCGTTAGAGGAGCGCCGCTACGTGCACGCCATTCGCGGCCACGAGGACGAGGTGGTGACCGCTTTCTGGAACCTGCGCGATGAGAACGCCGTCGCGGCGCAGGTCGGGTTGCAGCCGCGTCACGTGCGCCGATTGATCGATGCCGCGGTGCCCGAGGCCGATGTGCTCCGCCGGAAGAGGCGCAGACGCCGACCGCGGTATCGCGACGAGGAGCTCATCGCCGCCTTGCAGGAAGCTTCCCGCGATCTGGCCTCCCCGATGGGATACGAGGCGTTCAACTGCTGGGCTGCGGGCAAACAGCGAAACGGACTGCCGTGGCCCGGTCCGCAGGTCATCTCGCTCAGGTTCGGCGGCTGGCGTCGCGCGCTGACGCTTGCCGGTCTGCCGGCCAACGCCACCGGTGGCCGTCCGGCGACCTACGATCGGCAGGATGTCGCCGAGGCCGTCGCTGCCGCGTGGCGCGATCTCGGGCGAGCTCCGAGCGTGACCGCCTACCAGACCTGGCGGGCGGGCCGTGCAGGTCTGCCTTCGCCGGCCACCGCTCGGCGTGCTGCCGACGGCTGGGACGACTTGCTTGTGGCCTGCTACCCGCTGGTCCACCGGTCGCTGGGGAGCGCACGCTACCCGGACGATCCCGCTCGATGAGACGAGCGCCGTCGGCCGCTGCGGGGCAGGCTCCGAGCTAGAGGGCCATCCCGTTGATGTCCATATCGATCACGCGCTGCCGGACGTCGCTCTCATCGTCGTAGCCGGTCTGCCGCCAGTGGCTTGAACTCTTCGGCGCGACTGTGTCGGTGAGCTGCAGATGCCAGGCGCCGTCGTCGCCGGCGGCAAAGACGGAGTAGTAGTAGGCGACGTCGTTGCCGAGATTCTGGTCGGTCAGCTTCACGTGTTTGTCGGTGCCCCGGTAGACGAGCGTCTGGCGGTCGTCGGCAATCGGGTCGACGCCCTCATCGACGAAACCCTGGGCGGAGCGGAACACCATGACCTCACGGGCTTGCCCGTCGCGGAGATCCCAGGCGAGGCCGGCGGCGTGGTCGCCGTGGCCCGCGTGAAAGTGCGTGATGTACTGGCTCTCTATGCCGCTGTGGTGATGGAAGAGCGTCACGAGCGCTCCTTGCCCCGCACGTCCTGGGCCACCCAGCTGGTGATCACGAGTACCGTGATCACGGTGGCGATGGCCACGACGATCGAATGTTCCCAGTGGAGCCAGCGGCCGCACACGGCGGCCACGACAGCCACTCAAACGACGAGTCCGGCGAACCTCCCGAACCACTTCACGGCGCCCTCCTGGCTGGTAGCTGTGTGCTGCCGACTCCGGTCACTCGCGCCGGGGGGTGGAGCGGGCGCCGGTCCCGGGGAGAGAACCGGCGCCCCGGCAGCACCCCGGCGGGGGACCGGACCGACGCTACACCGGCATCGTTAGCGTCGTGCTAGCGCTTGGTGAGCGCGCGGTTTGATGGCCGGGCCGGCGTTTCACGAAAGCGACGCACGCCTCTCACGGCCTCTTCATGGTCGCGCTGCATGCTGGTGTCGGGTCCCGAGCCGGGATCCTCACTGCCGCACGGCCGGGTTTTCGTAAGGAGGAGTCGCCACCATGGAACAGAGCCTCACGAGCGACCAGTTGCGGTTGCGTCCCCTCGATGCCGGCGACCATCAGCGCGTGCTGGCGGTGATCGACGAATGGTGGGGCGGCCGCCGCATGAGCAGTCGCCTCTCGCACGTCTTCTTCGTCCACTTCCGGCCGACGAGCTTCGTGCTCGAGTGCGACGGCGAGCTCCTCGGCTTTCTTATCGGGCTCGTCTCGCAGACGGCGCCCGACGAGGCCTACGTGCACTTCGTCGGCGTGCACCCCGGCTACCGGCAGCTCGGGCTGGGTCGGCGCCTCTACGGGCGCTTCTGCACGGTGGCCGGTCTGCGGGGTTGCGAGGTCGCGCGCAGTCACACCGCGCCGGAGAACCGGCTGTCGATCGCGTTCCATCAGGCGCTGGGATTCGCGATCGACCCAGGTGACGGGGACGTCGACGGGGTGAGCGTGTGGCGCGACTACGCCGGTCCGGGCGAGCACCGCGTGCGCTTCGTCAAACGGCTCGGCTTCGTGGTGCCGAAGCTGTCGTCTGCGACTCGGCCGCTCGGTCCTGAGCCGGCGGCCGCCGTCGGCTGGTGACGGCCGCCGCCGCGGTGGCGGCGGGTTCCATGCCGGAAAGGCCGCGCAGCGCCTCGTCCCGCGTCTCGCAGATGCGCAGCATGCGGTCGAGACCGCAGCCGCGAAAGACGCGCCGCAGGCCGTGGTAGGGCACGACCAGGACGACGGCGTCCGGCCCAAGCCGGCGTGCGGCCGAGACGATCACACCAAGCGCCGTCGCATCGATGAACGAAGTCTCGCTCAGGTCGAAGACCACGGTCGTCCCGCCGGCGTCGAGGCTGGCCGCCACGGCGTCGCGAAACCGTGGCGCCACGTCGTGGCCGACGTGACCGCGCGGGACGGCGATCACGTCCGACGGCGTCGCTTGTACGATCTGCAGGTCGAAGGTCGAGCCCGGCAGCCGCAGCCACGCGACGTCGGGCAGCCTGTCGCTTCCCAGCGTGGTGCTGGACACATCGGCTGCCATCGCCTCACCTGCTTTCGGCAAGCGCTCGCACCGCTCGATCAGGGTCTGATCGCGCCGGTCTTCCCTCTCATCGTGGACGCCGCGTATGAGACGCCCGTGTGAACGAGGCGAGGTTGGGGTGAGAGTGTGGTCGCAGAAATGGGGGCCGCACGAGCGACGGCAGGGACATCCTGAAGCAGGCGCTAACGGTCTGCTCATCCGGCGGTGCGACCATGACCCTTCTTCAAGGCAGCCAGGGAGGCATGAGCGGTGATGACGGCACTCGGGGCGGCAGAGACGCACGACCGGCGACAGGAGTCGGCTGCGGGGCGCACTCGGCGCAAGACGAAGATCGTCGCCACGCTGGGCCCAGCATCGCACGGCGATGAGGTGATTGGTCGTCTGATCGGGGCCGGCATGGACGTGGCGCGCATCAATCTGTCGCACGGCAGCGTCGCGGAGCACGCCGCCGCCATTGCCGGTGCGCGCCGTGCCGCGGCTCGGTGCGGCACTTCTCTGGCCCTCCTCATCGATCTTCCCGGCCCCAAGCTGCGACTGGGCGACCTCGCCTGCCCGCTGCACGTGAGGGCCGGCGAGACGGTCGTGCTGGGGCAGGCGCCTGCCGCCCTGCTGCCGGTCAACTTCCCCGAGCTGCTCGAGCACTTCACGCCGGGCGAGCTCGTGCTGGTCGACGACGGCGCGGTCGCCCTGCGCGTGACCCAGGTCTTGCCGTCCGCGGTCGGCCTCGAGGTGCTGAATGACGGCATCATAGAGTCGCGCAAGGGCGTGAACCTGCCGGACACGCGCCTGCCGATCGGTGCCCTCACCGCGGCCGACCGTGAGTTGCTCGCCTGGGGACTCGGCCAGGACGTCGATTACGTCGCTCTGTCGTTCGTGCGCGGCGCCGATGACGTGCACGAGCTCAAAGCGGCCATCGCCGCGGCCGGTGGCGACCAGCTCGTGGTGGCCAAGATCGAGAAGAAGGAAGCCCTCGCCGCCTATGAGGAGATCATCGCGGCCGCCGATGCGGTCATGGTGGCGCGTGGCGACCTGGGCGTCGAGATCGACCCCGCCCAGGTGCCCATCTGGCAGAAGCGCATCATCCACGCCGCCAACATCGCCGGCAAGCCGGTGATCACCGCCACCCAGATGCTGCAGTCGATGGTCTCCTGTCCGCGACCGACCCGGGCCGAGGCGAGCGACGTCGCCAACGCGATCTACGACGCGACCAGTGCGGTCATGCTTTCGGGCGAGACGGCGATCGGCTGCTACCCTGTCGAGGCCGTTCGGACGATGTCCGAGATCGCCGGGGCGGTCGAGGCGGACATCGAGCGCGAGGGCCGTGCCCCGCAGCCGTGGGCGGCGGGCCGCGTCGGGGTATCGGGGGCGATCAGCTACGGCGCCTGTGAGGTGGCGCATCGGGTCGGTGCGACGGCCATAGTCAGCGCGACGTTCACGGGCGCAACGGCCCGTGCCGTGGCACGCAACCTGCCGGCCCAGCCGATCGTCGCGATCAGCCCCAACCAGCGCGTCGTCAACCAGCTCGCCCTGTGTTGGGGTGTCTGCCCGGTGCTCGGCAGCCGGCGAGGCAGCTTCGAAGAGGTCGTGCGCGAGGCCAACGAGCTCGTGCTGGCGGGCGCCTTCGGTGAGCGGGGCCAGGTCGTCGTGGTCACGGCCGGCCTGCAGACCAACCGGTCGGGCAAGACCAACCTCATCAAGGCGCACGTGCTCGACTGACGCGACCGGCGTTCAAGGCCCTGCGACGCAGCGCCTCGCCGGCGCCCGGCCGTCGAGCGGCGTCGCCGGCCGGTCCGCGTCCCGCCGGCCTCATGCGATTCTCTCGGCCGGCACATGATCCGCTCACGTGGCGGCGGGAGACTCGAGCGTGAGGCTGCCCATCGTGGCAGGATGAGACGACCCGAAGGGGCGGTGATCGCATGCCCTCGACGACCGAAGCGGGTCAGACGCCCAGGCGGACGGCGCACGGGCCGATCGTCGAACGCCTGATCGGCGCCCTGCGCCGAGGGACTCCGCCGGCCGCGTCCGAAGGCTCCCCCGCGCGCCGGCCTGCCCCGAGAAGAGCCGACGCGGACCCGTGGGAGCCGGTCACCTGCGACGTGTGCCGCCGCCGGCTGCTCCAGGGGGAGCGCGCGACGCTCTACGCCCGCGGAGAGGAGCAGGTCGCGGCCTGCCCGCTTTGCGCGATCGAGCTCAGCGGCGCCGGCCTGCGACGGCTGCCCGATCCGGCGCAGAACGACGTCTCCCGCGACGGCCCCGCGGCGGAGCGGGTCGCCTAGCGAGCGGAGACGAGTTCACTCCGCGCGTCCCGGCGCGGGACGGCTCTCGCGCGTTCCAACGCCACCGCCGCGCGGTGATCCTGCGTCCTGACGATCGCCGCCGCGCCAGCAGCCGGGACCGTTCCAACGTAGCGCCATGCTGGGTTCGTCGGCCGGCAGACATGCGAAGCCATAGCGCTCATAGAAACCATCCTTGTCTGGCGCGGCGACCAGTGCGACAAAGGCGTTGGTCGGGCACTGCGCGTCGAGCCAAGTCATCACGGCGTTCATGAGGCGGTCTCCGAGACCGCGGTCTCGAAAGGCCGGCAGGACGATCACGTCCTGG
>DATIYD010000475.1:0-3271 GCA_035517975.1 Thermoleophilia bacterium
CGGCGAGGTGCGAGCGGCAAGGGTGGCCGGCGCCCGGCGCGCGGGATCGCACCATTGCTCCCGACCTTCGCCCGGTCAGCTCACGACGCGCAGCGTCTTGAGCGTGAGGTCTTCGGGGCCGTGGATGTGCATGCCGCGCAGCGAGGCCTCGGCCAGATAGGCCGCGATCTCGTCGGAGACCTCCTCGCCCGGTGCGATCACGGGGATGCCGGGCGGGTAGGGCGCCACCATCTCGGCGCTCACGCGGCCTGAAGCGTGCTCGACCGGGATCGCCTCGGAGCGGGCGAAGAAGGCGTCGCGCGGGGTCATGACCGGGCGGCCCGACTGCGGCCAGCTCGCCAGGGGCGTGGCGCAGGAGAGCGCGCCGGCGTCGCGCCGGCGGGCCGCGATGTCGGCCATGGCCGCGGCGAACTGGGCGACGTCGGCGCGCGAGTCGCCGTAGGTGACGTTCAGCAGCACGTTGAGCGGATCGGCGGCCTCGACCGCGATCCCGTAGCGGTCGCGCACCATCGTCTCGAGCTCGTAGCCGCTGAGCCCCAGGTCGCAGGCCGACACCGTGACGCGCGTGCGGTCGAGGTCGGCCACGCCCGCGTGCTCCAGGATCTCGTCGGAGAGCACGCGCACGCCGCGCAGGGGAGCGAGGCGCTCGCGCAGCCAGCCGGCGTTGTCGACCGCGCGCGACCAGAGCGCCTCGCCCGCGGTCGCCATCTGCGCCCGGGCCGCGTCGATCGAGGCGTAGATCAGCACCTGCGGGCTCGTGCTCTGGGTCATCTTGACGATGCTCTCGAGGTGCGCGAGGCGCACACGCCCGTCGCGGGCCACGAGCACCGACGACTGCGTAAGGCCGCTGATCAGCTTGTGGGTGCTGGTCACCATGGCGTCGGCGCCGGCCGACATGGCGTCGAGCGGCAGGCGGCTGCAGAACCGCAGGTGCGGTCCCCAGGCCTGGTCGACCACGAGCGGCATGGCCCCCGCGTGGGCGTGACCGGCGATCGTGTCGAGCGCCGCGCAGACGCCGTTGCTGCTCGGCGAGACGACCACCACGGCCCTGGCCTCGGGGTGGGCCTCGACGACCGCGGCGACGCGCTCGGGCGGCACGGTCAGGGGGATGCCCCAGACGGGATCGACGACCGGCTCGACGTAGTGCGGCACGGCGCCCGAGAAGATGAGCGCGGCCTGCACCGACTTGTGGGCGTTGCGCGGCAGGATGATACCGTCGCCGGGACCGGCCAGCGCGAGCAGCACGGCGTGCACCCCGCTGGTCGAGCCGTTCACCAGGAAGAAGCAGCGGTCGCCGCCCCAGGCCGCGGCCGCCAGGTCTTCGGCCGAGCGCACGAGCGCGGTCGATTCGCGCGTGTCCTCGACACCACCGGCCATGGCCACGTCGACGGCCAGCAGGGCCGGGCCGAAGGCCTCGCGCATGACCGCCGGCGCGCCTTTGCCCAGCTTGTGGCCCGGCGTGGCGAAGGGCACCAGCCCCCGGGAGCGGTGCGCGAGCAGCGCGTCGATGTAGGGCGTGGCTGCCTGGTCGGGTGTCTGCTGCGGTTTCTCCATGCCTCACCGGGTGCGGTGGCCGAGCGTTCGCGTTTCCGAGTCTATCATCGGCCCTCCGTGGGCACGGTGGTAGACTCGAGTGGGGCGGCCGGCGACCGGCGGACGGCACGGCCGCTCCCGCAGGCCGGCAAGGCCGGCGACGACCGAAAAGGCAGAGACCATCAGCCTCGACCAGACCGTGAGAGTGCGCTTCGCGCCGAGTCCCACAGGGACTCTCCACATCGGCACGGCGCGCACGGCGCTCTACAACTACCTGTTCGCCCGGCACACGGGCGGACGCTTCGTCGTGCGCATCGAGGATACCGACGAGGTGCGTTCCGAAGAGCGCTTCGAGGCCGCCATCCTCGACGATCTCGCCTGGCTCGGCCTGGCCTGGGACGAGGGACCCGACCGCGGCGGCCCGTACGGCCCCTACCGTCAGGCGGAGCGGAGCGAGCTGTACCGGCAGGCCGCCGACGAGCTCGCCGCCGACCGGCGCGCCTATCCCTGCTTCTGCCGCCAGGAGCGGCTCGAGGCGCTGCGCGCCGAGGCGCTGGCCGAGGGCCGGCCGCCGCGCTACGACGGCCGCTGCCGGCGGCTCGCGCCGGCCGAGGTCGAGGGTCGCCTCGCGGCCGGCGAGCCGGCCGCCCTGCGTTTCGCCGTGCCCGAGGGCATCGTGACCTTCGACGACGCCATCCGCGGCCCCATCACGATCGCCGACGAGGCCATCGGCGACTTCATCATCCTGCGCTCCGACGGCATGCCCAGCTACAACTTCGCCGCCGTGGTCGACGACGCCGCCATGGCCGTGACCCACGTCATCCGCGGCGACGACCACCTCACCAACACCGCCCGCCAGGAGCTGCTGCGCCGCGCCCTGTACCCCGGCCGGCCGGCCCCCGTCTATGCCCACCACGCCATGATCCTCGCGCCCGGTGGAGGCAAGCTCTCCAAGCGCCACGGGGCGACGGCGGTGGGCGAGTACCGCGAGCTCGGCTACCTGCCGCAGGCCATCGTCAACTACCTGTCGCTGCTGTCGTGGTCGCACGGCGACGACGAGGTGCTCGGCCTCGAGCGCCTCGTCGAGAGCTTCGACCTCGGCGCCCTGTCGGCCAGCCCGGCGATCTTCGACATGGGCAAGCTCGACTGGCTGAACCACCAGTGGATCATGGCGCTGCCCGTCACCGAGCACGAGCGCCTCGTCGGCGAGCGCCTGCCGGCCGGCACCCCGGCGCCGGCCGTCGGGGCGCTCGCCGCCGCCTTCAAGCCGTCGCTCGAGCGCTACGCCGACGTGCCGCGCCTCGCAGCCGCCGTGCTCGACACACCCGTGCTCGACGACGACGGCCGGCGCGTGGTCGCCGCCGGGCGTGACTGGCTCACCCTCTTCGCCGAGCTGCGTCGTGCCGTTCCGGCGGCCTATCTCAGCCCCGACGAGGCTCACGAGCTGCTCGCCGAGCTGCGGCGCCGGGGCAAGGAGCGCGGCGCCGGTCCGCGCGAGCTGCTCATGCCGCTGCGCCGCGCCCTCACCGGGCGCGAGCACGGACCGGAGCTGCACTACGTGCTCGCGGCCCTCTCGGCCGCCGAGACGTTCGCCCGCCTCGACCAGGCGCTCGCCGAGATCACGTCCGCCACGACCGAAGGAGACCGCCGGTGATCAGGCTCTTCAACTCACTGACGCAACGCAAAGAGGAGCTCGTGCCGCGCGACGAGGGCAAGGTCGGCATCTACGCCTGCGGGC
>DATIYD010000476.1:0-4383 GCA_035517975.1 Thermoleophilia bacterium
CCCCCCCCCCCCCCCCCCCCCCCCCCACCCGCCCGTCGCGCCATAGCCAGGCGTCGTCGTACAGGCAGAACGAGGCCTCGGGCAGGCCGGGCATGGCCGCCTTGGCGGGCAGGCCGAGACGCGCGGCGAACTCGTAGCTGAAGAAGCCGATCCAGACGGGGACGTCGTGACCGGGCACGAGGCCATGCTCGAGCTCGGCAAGCAGCCGCCCAGCCTCGCCGATGGCCACACCGTCTTCGTAGAGCCGACCGGCCCAGACCTCGAGCCGGCGGCGCGGCCGCAGGCCGAGGATGGTGCGCCGCGAGAAGGGCGTCGCCGGCCCGAGCGACTCGAGCAGGGCCGGCCGCAGGCCGCCGGCGCGCGCCTGGGCGTAGACGGTCAAGGGATCCACGTCGGTCCTCCTCGTGTTCGTCGCGGTTCGACGGAGCGAGGTAGGGTGGCCGCGTGGCCTAGAGCTTGCCTCGGGTGGTCGGTGCCCGGGGCCAGTGTAGCCCGCCGGAACGGCGCCCGCCATCGCGGCGGACGTAGGTCGGCCTGGTTTGGGGAAACCCCGGTTGCGGAGACCCTTCGCGACACGACGCGCCACCGTGCCCACGGCGCCGCGTCGACCATCGAGGCGCAGGAGAGCGGCAGTGAGCGCACGGGTCGCGGTACCGACAGAGGTGACGCCGGGCGAGCGGCGTGTCGCCCTCGTGCCGGCGGCCGTCGCCAAGCTCGTGGGACGCGGTGTCGAGGTATCAGTCGAGGCCGGAGCGGGCATCGGCAGCTACTTCACCGACGACGAGTATGCGCAGGCCGGCGCGCGCGTCGTCGCGGCCACGGCCGACGTTTGGCAGGGAGCCGACGTGGTCGTCAAGATCCAGCCCCCGCTCGCGGCTGAGATCGACCTGTTGCACGCCGGCCAGATCGTCGTGGGCCTGCTCGAGCCGGCCCGTGACCCGGCCCGCGTCGGGCGGCTGCGCGACGCCGGCGTGACGGCCTTCGCCCTCGAGCTCGTGCCGCGCATCACCCGCGCCCAGTCGATGGACGCCCTCACCTCACAGGCCTCGGTCGCCGGCTACCGCGCGGCCCTGATGGCGGCCCTGGGCCTGGGGCGCTTCTTCCCCATGCTGACGACGCCGGCCGGCACCATCCGTCCGGCCAAGGTGCTCGTGCTGGGGGCGGGCGTCGCCGGGTTGCAGGCCATCGCGACCTCACGCCGCCTGGGCGCGATGGTCGAGGCCTACGACGTGCGTCCGGTCGCCAGGGAGCAGGTCGAGTCGCTGGGGGCGAAGTTCCTGTCGCTCGACGTCGACGCCTCGGCGGCCGGCGGCTACGCACGTGAGCTCACAGCCGAGGAGCGCGAGCGCCAGAGTGCGCTCATCGGCGACCACGTTGCCGGCTCTGATGCCGTCATCACGACCGCGGCGATCCCAGGCCGGCGCGCCCCCGTGCTGGTCACCGAGGAGATGGTCAGGGGCATGAGACCGGGCTCGGTCGTGGTCGACCTGGCGGCCGAGGGCGGCGGCAACTGCGCGCTCACGAGACCGGGCGAGACGGTAGAGCGCGGCGGCGTCACTATCTTCGGACCTTTGAACGTGCCGAGCCTGCTGCCCGTCAACGCCAGCGAGACCTACGCCCGCAACATCTCCGACTTTCTCGGCCTGCTGATCCACGACGGCGAGCTCTCGCCGGCCTGGGACGACGAGATCGTCACGGCCAGCCTCCTGACCCGAGACGGCGTGGTGGCCCATGGCCCCACGCGCGAGCTCCTCACGAAGGACGCGAAGGACGAGCCGCCGGCGAGCGCCGCCGACGCAGCGGTGGCGCAGCCGACGGACGAGCCGGAGGGCGGCCGATGAGCGGCTGGACCGCCCTCTACATCTTCATGCTGGCCGCCTTCACCGGCTACGTCGTGATCGGGGCGGTGCCGGTGATCCTGCACACCCCGCTCATGTCGGGCGCCAACTTCGTGCACGGCATCGTGCTGGTCGGCGCCATGGTCACGCTGGGGTTCGCCCATACGACGCTCGAGGTGGGGATCGGGGTGATCGCCGTCGTGCTGGCCACGCTGAACGTGCACGGCGGCTTCGTCGTCACCGTGCGCATGCTGGCCATGTTCAAGAGCAGCGGCGAGCGCGGAGCAGGCAAGGGCGGCAAGCGCGCCGGCGGCAAGGACGGCGACGCCGACGGCGGCCCTCCCGGCCCCGGCGGGCGCGACGTGCCCACTACGCCGCCCGCCGCTTCTGGAGATCGGCCGTGACCCCCGTCGACGACGTCATCAAGGCCAGCTACTTCGCCACCGCCGTGCTGTTCATCGCCGGCCTGCGCAGCATGAGCTCGCCGGCCACGGCGCGGCGCGGCATCATCTGGGCCGGGGTGGGCATGACCGTCGCCGCCCTGGCTACCTTCTTCACCCCGGGCATGCACCACATCCCCCTGATGATCGGCGCGATCGTGGTCGGCATGGGGCTCGCCCAGTGGTCGGGCCGGCGCGTGCCGATGACGGCCATGCCGCAGATGATCGCCCTCTTCAACGGCATGGGCGGCGGGGCGGCGGCGGCCATCGCCGCCGTCGAGCTCATCAAGGGAGGGGCGGCGGCCGCCGCCCATCGCCCGGCCGACGTCGCCACCCTGGCCGTCGTCGGCGCCCTGATCGGCGCCGTGTCGTTCGGCGGCAGCCTGATCGCCTTCGCCAAGCTGCAGGGGCTCATCAAGCGGGTCCTCCACTTCCCGGCCCAGAACATAGCCGACCTGGCGGTGCTGGCGGTGGCCGTGGCCGGCGGCGTCCTGGTCGTGCTCGGCGAGACCGGCGCCGCGACGCACTACGGCACGCCCCTGGTTCTGGGCTTCATCGGCGTCGCCCTGGTCTTCGGCGTGCTCATGACCCTGCCGATCGGCGGCGCCGACATGCCCGTCGTCATCTCGCTCTACAACGCCCTCACCGGGCTGGCGGTGGCCTTCGAGGGCTACGTGCTGGCCAACCCGGCGATGATCATCGCCGGCATGGTGGTCGGCGCCGCCGGCACCATGCTCACGCAGCTCATGGCACGCGCCATGAACCGCTCGCTGGCCAACGTGCTGTTCAGCGGCTTCGGCGCGACCCCCGCGGCGACCGGCGCCGCGGGCGGCAGCGCGCGCGCCGTTGAGGCCGGCGACGCCGCCATCACGCTCGCCTACGCCGACAAGGTCATCGTGGCGCCGGGCTACGGCATGGCGGTGGCCCAGGCCCAGCACAAGGTCTGGGAGCTCGCCCAGCTCCTGATCGACCGTGGCGTGCAGGTCAAGTTCGCGATCCACCCGGTGGCCGGGCGCATGCCCGGCCACATGAACGTGCTGCTGGCCGAGGCCGGCGTGCCCTACGACTACATCTACGACCTCGACGACATCAACCCGGAGTTCGCGACCGCCGACGTCGCCCTCGTGATCGGCGCGAACGACACCGTGAACCTCTCGGCCAGGACCGACCCGGGAAGCCCCATCTATGGCATGCCGATCCTCGAGGTCGGCCGGGCCGACAACGTCGTCGTGATCAAGCGTGGCGCAGGCGCCGGCTTTGCCGGCGTCGAGAACCCGCTCTTCTTCGAAGACAACGTGCGCATGCTCTACGGCGACGGCCAGGAGGCCGTCGCCGAGCTCATCCGCGGCATCAAGAGCGCCTGAGGGGGCCGCGGCGCCGGGGCGGTCTCTACCCCACCGGCGCCTCGGCCGGGTAGCCGCGGCCTTCCCAGTAGCCCTGCGCGCGCTCCGCCGTGAGCTCGACGCGCACCACCCATTTGACGCTCTTGTAGCCGAGCTGGGAGGGCACCACCAGGCGCAGCGGCCCGCCGTGATCGGGCGGCAGCGGGGCGCCGTCGAGGCGATCGGCCAGCAGGGTCTCGGGGGCGCGGGCCTCGTCGAGAGTGAGCGTGTCGGTGTAGGCGCCGTCGTGGGCGTGGAAGGTCACGAAGCCCGCGCCGGCCTGAGGGGCGGCCGCGCTCAGCAGATCGGCGACGCGCACCCCCTCCCAGCCGAGGTGGTCGACGCTCCAGCCCTCGACGCAGTGGAAGGTGCGCGTCTCCTGGGTGCGCGGCAGGGCGAGCCAGGCCATGTGGTCGAGCTTGAGCGGCGTGGCGACCAGGCCGTCGACCACGACCTCCCAGGCGGCGGCGGTCGTCGCCGGCGGCCCGCTCTCGATGTTGAGCACGGGAAAGTCGGCGAGCACGCCGGCGGCCGCGCCGCGGACCCGCTGCTCGTGGCGCTCGAAGCCGAAGGCCGCCGCGGCGGCAGCCGCCGCGCCGGCGGCGAGCCACAGGAGCCGGCGCCGCGTGAGGCGCATGCGCGAGTCGTGCCCGGCGCCGGGGGCAGCGGCGTCGGGGCCGCCGGCCGGGGCGGCGCGCGGGAGGGCGGCGTCGGAAGCGCCCG
>DATIYD010000477.1:0-3598 GCA_035517975.1 Thermoleophilia bacterium
AGCGACGTGTTTGTGGCCGACGACGCGCACGTCGTCCTGCTGATCGGCGACGTCGCCGGCAAGGGCGTGCACGCCGCCGGTTTGACCGAGAGCGTACGCAGCACGGTGCGTGCCCTGGCGGCGGTCGATCCCTCGCCGCCCTTCATCCTGGGCAAGACCAACGAGCTCCTCCTGCGTCTCGACCGCGACGAGCCGCACGTGACCGCGTTCGTCGCCGTGCTCGACCAGCGCAGCGGTCGGGTCGACTACGCAAGCGCCGGTCATCCCTCTCCGCTGCGCCTCGGCGCCACGGCGTGCGGGACGCTCGGCCTGACCTGCGGGCCGCCGCTGGGGACGTTCGTGCGGCCCTACGCGAACGCTCACGTCAGGCTCGCGCCCCAGGAGTACCTCGTTCTGTACACCGACGGCGTGACCGAGGCCCGGCGCGGACGGGAGCTGTTGGGTGAGGGGCGGTTGCTCGAGATCGTCGCCGGCCTGCGAGGACGTCCGGCTCAGGGCGTCGCCGAGGGCGTGTGCGACGGCGTGCTCGCCTTCGCCGGCAGCCTGCGCGACGACCTGCAGATCGTCGTTCTGAGGCTGGACCGGGTGACCGGGTAGCCTCGCGGGAGCCGTCCGCTCCTTCTCGTCAGTCGATGAAGTCGCGCAGGGCCTGGGCGGTGCCGAACGCGCGCAGCTTGCCGAGGGCCTTGGCCTCGATCTGGCGGATGCGCTCCCGCGTGAGATCGAACCTCTTGCCGACCTCTTCGAGGGTGCGCGGGTGCTCGCCCGTCAGGCCGAAGCGCAGCTCGATGACCTTGCGCTCGCGGGGGGTGAGGCTCGCGAGCACCCTGCCGACCTCGCGCTTCTGCAGGATCACGCCGACCTCCTCGACCGGCGTGACCGCGTCTTCGTCGGCGATGAAGTTGCCGAGCTGCGAACCGTCGTCTTCGCCGATCGGGGTCTCGAGGCTGATCGGCACCTGGCTGATCTTCAGGATCTCGCGCACCCTCTCGGGCGTGATGCCCATCTCGGTCGCCATCTCCTGAGGTGAGGGCTCGCGGCTCAGCCGTCGCTCGAGGTCGCGCTGCACCCGGATGAGGCTGTTGATCTGCTCGATCATGTGGACGGGGATGCGGATGGTGCGCGCCTGGTCGGTCGTAGCCCGCGAGATCGCCTGACGGATCCACCAGGTCGCGTAGGTGGAGAACTTGTAGCCGCGGCGGTAGTCGAACTTCTCGACGGCGCGCATCAGGCCGAGGTTGCCCTCCTGGATCAGGTCGAGCAGCGGCATGTTGCCGCGGGCGTAGCGTTTGGCGATCGACACCACGAGACGAAGGTTGGCCTCGATCATCTGGTGCTTGGCCACCATGTCGTGGTGCTCGATCCGTTTGGCGAGCGAGACCTCCTGCGCGCGAGTGAGCAGCGCGACCCTGCCGATCTTGCCCAGGTACATGCGAACGGGGTCGAGGGTCGCCGTCCGCGGCGAGAGATCGAGAGGGGGGCGGACCTCGCGCCCCGGAAGGTCGTGAGAGGCGTCGGGCTCGGGAGCGCTGCCGGGCTTGGCGCCGCCGAGCTCAGCGGCCTCGACGACCTCGACACCGAGGTCGTGCAGGGTCAGCAGGACCTCCTCGATCTGATCGGTCGTCAGGTCGAGATCGTCGAGCACGTCGGTGACGTGGTCGACGAGGAGATAACCCTGCTCGCACCCTTCGCTGACGAGGTCGTGGATCTCGCGGACATCGAGACCATCGCCCGCGCCGGGATCGCCCTCGACCGGCCGGTCGCGCGGATCGCCGCCGGCCGCATCGTCGATCGGGCTCGCGGCCTCGTTCACGATGGACGGGCAGCGGCCGACCCGCGGCTCGATCTGTCGCAGACCACGGCGACGCCGCTCTCGCGGCATGGTCGATGGGTGCCTGGAACGGCGTTCATGTGAGCCTTGCTTTCGCTCGGTTGACTGCGAACGGCTCGAGGCGGAAGCGCGGCGCCGGGCCTTCGGCGCTGCCCTGCAGAATCGAGATCTCCCGGTTAGTGTACCCCTTTGGCGCTTCGCGCCCGGTCGTGGGCCGTCACGGACGGCCTTCGCCTATCGCGAGTCGAAGCGCCCGCGGGCCTTCGCGCGCCGGCGCCGGCCGGCGAGATCGATGACCTGGGCGGTGGTCACTCCCGTGTGGTGGACGCGGCGGTGGAGCGCACGCGACAGCGCCCAGGCGACGAGCGCCACGGCTGCCGCCAGCGCGAGGAGCAGCCAGGTGCTGTGGGGTGAGAGGTGCGCGGGCGAGCTCAGAGCGCGCCACATGCCCGGCGGCCCGTTTTTCACCGCCGGCACCAGGTGGCGCATCAGCAGAGACACGATCACGGCACTTCGTTTCTTCCCGCGTGCGCCCCGGTCCTACGCGGTCGCCGCGTCGGCGCGCGCCTGCAGCGCGGCGAGCGCCGCGATCGCGTCGTCGTCGAGCGGCAGCGAGCGCTGTCCGGCGAGGAGCTCCTCGACCCTGCCGCGCGCGTACTCGAGCGTGGTCGGGGCGCCGGCGGTCTTCCAGGCGTCGCGGCTGCCGTGCACGCCGAAATCGCTCAGGCGCCACTCGCCCGAGCGCGTGTTGGCGCGCGTCGAGCGCTCGCCCAGGAACGAGCCGCAGGGGCCGACGCGCTCGAGCACGTCGTCGAGCCAGAGCTCGTCGCTCACCGGCACGCCGCTGCGCGCCTGGCAGGCCAGACGCCACTCCTCGACGTCGAGCACGATCTGCTCGAGGCAGAGCGTGGTGGCGCCGGCGAGCAGGCCGGGGCCCACCAGGATGTCGGGCCCCGAGAGCGCGACGAGCAGCCCGCCGTTGGCCTTCTCCCAGGCCGTCTGCAGGTCGGGCTCGAAGGTCTGGGTGCAGAAGCCCGACGACTCGGCGGGTAGCCCGTAGTAGCGCGCCATCTCCGTGCCGGCGGCGCAGATGACGCCGTGTTCGACCGCCCCCGCGGCGTACATGCCGCTGCGCGGGTCCATGGTGGCCAGGACCGGCGCGTAGATGACGGGGGTCCCCGGCGCCGCCGCCTGCACGAGGCAGAGCGTGGCGATGGTCTCGCAGTTGGCGGTGAGGATGGTGGCCAGGCGGCTGCCGGGGGCCGTGGCGCCCTGCAGCGGCATGGGCATGATGGCCACGGGCAGCCCATAGTCACGCATGGCCAGCCACGAGTCGGTGTAGTCGCGCTCGATGGTCAGGGGCGAGGTGGGCGTGATGAGAAACGACAGCGGCCGCCGCTCGCGCACCTGCTCGCGGCCGCCGAACACGACGTCGAGGACCTCTTTGAGCCACGGTGCGAGCTCCGGCGTGCCGAACGAATCCTGCACGTGCTTGCCGAAGGTGGCAAAGACGCCGGCATAGTAGCGCACGAACCCGGCCGGCTGCTCGTAGTCGGGCGAGTAGTCGGTCGGACACCAGTACAGGCCGACCTCGTCGAGGGCGTCGAGAAGCCGGGTGGCGGCGAGCCAGTCGTCGTGGGTGGCCGGCCGGCGTTCGCGCGTCACCGCGTCGACCACGTTGGTGGCGCCGCCGTCGGCCAGCAGCGTGTGGCCGCCCTCGTTCAGGGCGAAGCTCCAGCCGGGGCGGCGGCCGCCGAGCGCGTAGCG
>DATIYD010000478.1:0-6159 GCA_035517975.1 Thermoleophilia bacterium
GGTGCGGCCGTCACCGCGCCCGAAGCCCGTCTCGCCTGGCGCAGCGTGCCAGGCCGGCAGCGCCTCGCCGGCGCCGAAGCGCGCGCCCGCACCGGCCTCGTCCTCGCTGCCGTCCGGCAGGATGTAGGAGACCGAGTCGACCACGTCCTGCTTGGGCGGAATGGCCACGGCCGCGATGGTCGCGACGCCCACGGCCGCCGCGCCGACCCAGAGGGCCGCGGTCAGGCCGTTCACGAACGACTGCGGCGTGAGGTAGCTGCCGGCCGCCGCGAACACGCTGGCCAGCACGGCGACGCCGAACACGCCGCCGACCTCGCGCATGGTGTTGTTCACGCCCGAGGCCTTGCCCTCTTCAGACCGGCGCACACTCGAGAGCACCAGGTTGGCCACCGGCGCGAAGTAGAGGCTCATGCCCACGCCCGCCATCACGAAGGCCGGCACCAGGTGCAGGTAGGCCACGGTCGGCGAGCTCACGATGGCGAGCCAGCCCAGGGCGCTCGCCATGAGCGCCATGCCGGCGATCAGCAGCGGCCGGCTGCCGATGCGGTCCGAGAGGATGCCGGCGATCGGCGCGACCAGCATGGGCATCGCCGTCCAGGGCAGGGTGCGCAGACCCGCCTGCAGCGGGCTGTAGCCCTGCACGATCTGGAAGAACTGGGCCAGCAGGAAGATCGAGCCGAACATGCCGAAGCTCATGAAGACCGAGGTCAGGTTGGCCGCCGAGAAGGCGCGCCGCCGGAAGAAGCTCATGGGCACCATGGGCTCGCGGGTGCGCAACTCCCAGAGGACGAAGGCGACCACGAGGATGCCGCCCGCGATCATGGGCGGCAGCACACCGAGGCTGGTCCAGCCGTGGGCGTTGCCGCGCACGAGACCCCAGACGATGCCGAACAGGCCGGTGCTGACCAGGGCCAGGCCGGGCAGGTCGAGCGAGCGGTTGGGGCCCTTCGTCTCGGTCAGGCGGAAGTAGGCGACCGGCAGCAGAGCCAGGCCGATCGGCACGTTCACCCAGAAGATGAACTGCCACGAGAAGCCGTCGACGATGGCGCCGCCGATGACCGGCCCCAGGGCCACGGCCAGACCGGCGGTGCCGCTCCAGATGCCCAGGGCCAGGCCGCGACGGGCCGGCGGCACGGCCGCCGAGAGGATGGTCAGGGTCAGCGGCGTGACGATCGCGCCGCCCACGCCCTGCAGGGCGCGCGCCGCGATCAGGGCGTCGATGCTGGGCGCCACGGCCGCGGCGGCCGAGCCCAGCGTGAAGATCACGAGGCCGACCAGGAACATGCGCTTGCGACCGAAGCGGTCACCCAGGGCCGCGCCGGTCAGCAGCAGCACGGCAAAGGTCAGGGTGTAGGCGTTGACGGTCCATTCGAGACCCGAGAGCCCCGCTCCCAGGTCGCGCTTGATCACGGGCAGGGCCGTCGTCACGACGAGGTTGTCGAGCGACACCATGAACACGGCGACCGACGTCACGATGAACGTCCAGATCGTCATGGCTCGTTTGCTCATCCCGCTCATCTCCTTTATGAGTTAGTAATCACTTAGTTTCGTACTGAAAAAAAGAGACGTCTACCGACGCGCGAGCGCGTGCAGCGGCGCCTGATCAGCGCTTCGCCTCAGGCGCCGCCCCGTTCGCCTTGGCGTCGATGGCGCCCGCCTTCGCGTGGATGGCGTCCTTCACACTGAGTCCCTTCTGGTGGAGCTCGGCGACGTGCTCGAGCAGCCAGCGGCCGGTGCACATGCGGGCCCAGTCCTCTTCGACATCGACGAGGCTCAGGGCGGCCGCCACGGTCATGAGCATGCCCTCGGCCAGCCAGGGCCGGATGGCCTCGTCGGGCGCGCCCGAAGCCGACTGCACGAAGCGCACGAGGCGCAGGAACTCCTCGCGGACGGCCGCGCGGACCTCTTCGTCTTCGGAGGCTGCGTACGCTTGAAGCTGCATGAGCAGGATCTCGCGATCGCTCTCGAGCAAGTTCGCATAGGCGATGCCCATGGTCATGAGGATGTCCTCGGTGCTGGCCTCGGGCCCCGCCTCGGCGGCCGCCTGGCGGAAGACCGCCACGGTGCGCTGGAAGCCGCGCCGCATGGCCGCGATGAAGAGGTCTTTCTTGGTGCCGAAGAGCTGGAACAGATAGGGCTGCGAGACGCCGACCCGCTTGGCGATCGCCTCGACCGGCGTGCCGTACAGGCCGTAGACGGCGAACTCGTGCACGGCCGCTTCGACGATCTCGCGGCGGCGCTCCTCTTTGGTCGATCTCGTTGTCGTCTTCTCACTCATGACGCGGAGTATACCATAAGTGAGCGCTAAGTAAACAGCATCCTTTGTCGGCCCGCCGTGACACCGTCAGCGCAGCGACATAGGCTCCGACCGTGATGCATGTCCGACCCGCGCAGGTCGAAGACCGCGGCCCGCTGCTCGAACTGTGGGAGCGGTCCGTCCGCGCTACGCACCATTTCCTCGAAGAGAGCGACATTGTGGCCCTTCGTCCACTCGTCGCCGAAGCGCTCACGAGCGACGCGATCGAGTGGTGGGTGCTCACATCTGCCGCGGATTCTCCGATCGGGTTCCTGGGCCTCGCAAACAACACGATCGACGGGCTGTTCATCGATCCGGCCTGCCAGCGGCGAGGTGGGGGCACGCTCCTCGTGGCGCACGCGCAGAGCCTCCGTGCCGGTGCGCTGGCCGTGGATGTCAACGAGCAGAACGATGCGGCGCGGCGGTTCTATGAGGCGCTCGGGCTCTCGGTGGTCGGGCGATCGCCGACGGATGCAGACGGGCGGCCGTTTCCCATCCTGCACATGGAACGTCCGGCGCCCCCCGGGCACCCCGCGCGCGCAACCTAGGAGCCAAGACGCGCAGGTGAGACTGGCGCCTCAGCCACCCGGGCTCTCAACGACCCCAGTCAGCCCCAGTCTGAGCAGGCTCTGCGCCGTCGCCAGGATCGCCTCCTCGTTTGACCGCGGCTCCCAGCCGAGGACCCGCCGGGCCTTCTCGTTGCTGGCCCGGCGCACCTTGCCCAAGTCGCGCACGATGCCCCGCGCCTCGGGGTTGACCAGGGCAAGCGCCCGCACCAGAACGTCGGGCACTTCCCTCGTCGGCACGCGCGCCGCCGCCTCGCCCAGATGCGCCCGCAACACGTCGCAGACCTCCTTGATCGACACCGGGCCGTCCGCCACGGCCAGGAACCGCTCCCCCTTGGCGGCGGGATCGGTCATGGCGCGCAGGTGAAGGTCGGCCACGTCGCGCACGTCGACGAGGTTGAAGGAGAGGCGCGGCGCGCCCGGCATGGCGCCGTCGAGCGCCTGCTTGACGAGCCGGATCGAGCTCGACAAGTCGGGACCGAGTACCGGCCCGAGCACCCCGACCGGGTTGATCACCGCGAGCTCCAGTGCGTCGCCCTCGCGGGCGACGAAGTCCCAGGCGGCGCGTTCGGCGAGCGTCTTGGAGCGCTGATACGGGCTGGCCTGGTCGTCGAGCTCGCTCCAGTCCTCCTCGGTGAAGGGCCGTTCGGTCGGCGGGTGGCCATAGCCGACGGCGGCAAACGACGAGGTCGCAACGACGCGAGCGACACCCCCGTCGCGCGCGGCCCGCAGCACGCGCAGGGCGCCCTGGCGCGCCGGTACGATCAACTCGAAGGGGTTGCGCGGCTGGACCGACGGAAACGGTGAGGCCACGTGCAGCACCCAGCGACAGCCGGCGACGGCCTCGGCCCAGCCGGCGTCGGCCAGCAGGTCGCCCTCGACCACTTCGAGAGTGTCCCCCGGCTCGGCGCCCCCTTCCTTGAGCATGGCGCGCACCTCGGCCTCGCGCGGGAGCGAGCGCACCGTCGTGCGCACGCGGTAGCCCGCCTCGAGCAGCCGCAGGATGCAGTGCACGCCGATGAATCCAGAACCGCCGGTCACCAGCACCAGGTCGTTGCTCACCGTGACCTCCTCATCGTCGTGGCCGAGCTTCGTGTTCGAGGATACCCGGCTCACACGGTGGTCGGCCGAGCGGCGCGGAGCGAGGGCCGGCGGCGCAAAGCTCGCAAAGCGCGCCGACCAGCCCCCGCCCTTACATCACGGGCGGCGGCGTCGCCTCGTCGGACGAGATGCCGAAGCGCTCCTCGTAGGCGGCGTTCAGCTCGAGCCAGCCCGCCGGGACAGCGCGCTCGCCGGTCGGCGGCGCAGCGCCGGCGCCACAGAGCGCGCCATTCAGCGCATCGGTACTGTCACCGACCTGCCACGATCAACGCCTCGGCGGCACCGTCCGCCCATTCCCCGATCGCCTGCCAGTCGCGGTCGTCGTGGGCTTTCAGACCGTGGAGCGGGCTCGCCGGCAGCTTGGTGAGGAGCCGGTCGGCGAAGCGCAGCTTCGCCGGATCGTAGGCGCCCACGAACATCCGCGCGGCCACCGGCTCGAGCCACGACAGCTCGCCCAGGACCTTGTCGAGCTGTTTGGCCGTCTCGGCCAGGTCGTCGGCGACGCTCGTGGGGCCGAACGCGAAGATCGCGTTCGGCCTTGCTTCGAGCGCCGCCCTCTGGCTCTCGAGCCACGCGCGGCCCTCTTTGAGCATCGCGCCCAGGTAGAAGGGCGTGCCGAACACGACGGCGTCGTACCCCTCGAGCGAGCCGGCCTGCTTGACCGGCTTTACGTCCACCTCGAACTCGCGCTCCCGCAGGCGCGCGCCGACCGCCTCGGCGGCCTCGGCCGTCGAGCCGTAGCGCGTGGCGAAGGCCACTAGCAGCTTCCCCTTCATGACTCCTCCTGCTTCTCTCGCCCTCCGACCAGGCGCCGCACCGACTCGAGCAGCAGCGGCTCGGGGCGGCACGCCGGATCGTCGCGCACCATGCGCACGGCTTCGGTCCCCATGGCGACGAAGAACGCCGCCGTCATATCGGGGTCGGCCACGTCGAACTCGCCGGCGGCCACGCCCTCGACCAGCAAGTCGCGGACCATCGGCAGGAACACCAGGTCGTTGACCTGCGCCGTGAGCTCGGGCGGCTCGACCGTCTGGGCGCTGGGCTGCGACTCGTAGAACGCCCGCGCATCGGCCAGGGCGATCTCGGTCGCCTGCTGGATGCGGCCTAGAGCGGTACCGGCCGTGAGCAGCGACTCTACCCGGGCGCGCTGCCGGCGGGCGCCCAGCTCGACCGCGTACCGCCGCAGGTCGGCCTTGCTCGCGAAGTGCTCGTAGATCGTCTTCTTGGAGATACGCAGCTCGCGTGCCACGTCTTCGACCGCTGTGCGGCGATACCCGTAGCGGACGGCCAGCTCCATGAACTTGTCGGCGATCTCGTCTTTGCTGGCCGGCACGGCATCCCTCGCGTTCGATCGTCTGTTTCGCCACCGGACCGTCTTCGGTCCCGCTAATCCTCGTAAACGAATTTCGTTTTCTGGTACATCCTGAACGCGCTGAGGTCTCCTGTCAAGCGATGACGTCCTGCCCCAACCCGCGGCAGCAACGCCGCCCATGGCGAGTCCTCGATTCGAGCCTGCAGCCACCCAAATCACTTGATATGCTCGCGGCGGCTCGACAGGAGGGTGCGCGTCATGAAGCTCGGGGGTGGACGGTGAAACGCGCAGTGCGCTGGCTCGACGTCGTCGTCTACCTCGTGCTCCTGGCACTCGCCGTGTTGTTCGGGCCCCACGGCGCGGTGGTCTGGTACGTCGGACTCTGCGCGTCAGTCGTCGCCGCGCCCCTGTGGTTCGTCGCCAAGTGGCAGCTCGGCGCGTCGTTCTCTGTGAGACCCGAGGCGCGCCATCTGGTGACGGGCGGCTTGTACTCGAAGATCCGCCATCCCATCTACGTGTTCGGCAGCGCGGCGTTCTTCGGCGCCGTCCTGGCCATGCTCGGCTGGTCGGTGCTGATCGCCTGGGTGATCGTCGCGGCGGTCCAGTTCCGCCGTGCCGGTCGCGAGGACCAGGTGCTGGCACAGGCGTTCGGCGAGGAGTACACGGCGTACCGAGCCAAGACGTGGTTCTAGCGATGCACTGAGCGAACGCGGGCAAGACGGCCGGACAGCGGGCAGAACTTCGGGGCTTTAGGCGCGCCCGGCACGCCACCGCGACGGAAAGGACACGACATGTTCCTCGAAGCTCCCGCGGAGACCGAGGCCGTCACGCGCAATTCGGCAGACGCTCGAGCTGGCCGTGGCCGACCTCGGCGACGTGCGCTA
>DATIYD010000479.1:0-3059 GCA_035517975.1 Thermoleophilia bacterium
CCCTGATCTGCACGCCGGCGTCCATGAGCGACAGCGTCGAACCGCAGACGCTGGCCATCGACGAGGAGCCGTTGCTCTCGAGGATCTCGGACACCAGGCGGATGGTGTACGGGAAGTCCTTGTCGTCGGGCAGCATCGGCACCAGGGCGCGCTCGGCGAGGGCGCCGTGACCGATGTCGCGGCGCTTGGGGCCGCGCATGAAGCCGGTCTCCCCCACCGAGTAGGGCGGGAAGTTGTAGTGATGGAGGTACTTCTTGCTGGTCTCGGGGTTGATCGTGTCGATGCGCTGGGCGTCGCCCGTGGCGCCCAGCGTGGTGAGCGTGAGGGCCTGTGTCTGGCCGCGCGTGAAGAGCGCCGAGCCGTGGGTGCGCGGCACGAGACCGACCTCGCAGGTGATGGGCCTGATCTCATCGGTGCCGCGTCCGTCGGGCCGGCGCTTGTCGACCGCGATGCGGCGGCGGATGACGTCTTTCTCGAGTTGGGCGAAGGCGCGCTTGACCTGGGTCGTGCGCTCGCGCAGCTCGAGCTCGTCGACGCCCTCGGTGAGGCGCTCGACGATCTCCTGGCGCAGCTCGACCGTAGCCTCCTGGCGAGCTTTCTTGTCTTCGATCGCGGTGACGCGATCGACGTCGGCGCCGAAGCTCCGCACGATCTCGTCGTAGATGCCGCGGTCGACCTCGACCGGAGCCACGTCCCACTTGGGCTTGCCGGCCAGCTCACGCAGGCGCAGCTGGGCGTCGATCAGCTTCTGGATCTCGGCGTGAGCGATGCGCAGGCCTTCGAGCACCTGCTCCTCGCTGGCCTCGTTGGCGGCCGCCTCGACCATGACGACGGCGTCACGGCTGCCCGACACGACGAGGTCGAGGGTGGCCCCCTCGAGGTCGGACAGGAGGGGGTTGACCACATACTCGCCGTCGATCAGGCCGACGCGCACGGCGCCGAGGGGCCCGAGGAACGGGATCTCGGAGAGGGTGAGCGCGGCCGAGGCGCCGGTCATGGTGAGCACGTCGTAGGCGTTGTCCTGGTCGTACGACAGGACGGTGCCGATGATCTGCACCTCGTTCATGAAGCCCTTGGGAAACGACGGCCGGATGGGGCGGTCGATCTGGCGGGCGGTGAGGGTCGCCTTGTCGCTCGGGCGCGATTCGCGCTTGATGAAGCCGCCGGGAATCTTGCCGGCGGCGTACATGCGTTCTTCGACGTCGACGGTCAGCGGGAAGAAGTCCTGGTTCTCGCGCATCTCCTCGCGGGCCACGGCGGTGACCAGGACGACGGTGTCCTCGCAACGCAGCAGGACGGCGCCGTTGGCCTGCTTGGCGAGCTTGCCGGTCTCGAGGGTGATGGTGCGCCCTCCGACCTCTACTTCGACGGTGTGAACGGTTGTCATGAAATCCCTTCGAATCCTTCCGGCCGCCCCACTCTCATCGGGACAGGCCCAGTCAACTTCTGTACGAAGAAGGCGCTCGCGCCTGCTACTTGCGCAGGTCGAGCTCCTTCACGAGTGAGCGGTATCGCTCCATGTCCTTCGCCTGCAGATAGTCGAGCAAGCGACGGCGATGACCGACCATCATGAGCAGACCACGCCGGGAATGGTGGTCTTTCTTGTGGGTCTTGAGATGCTCGGTGAGGTCGTCGATGCGTTTGGTGAGGAGCGCCACCTGCACTTCGGGCGACCCGGTGTCGCCCTCGTGCTTGGAGAATCGGGCGATGATGGCTTGTTTGTCTTCGCTCGTGATTGCCAGGGGAATCACCTCCCTTGCGGGATGATCCGGAAACCCAGTACCGGGTTGGCGACCCGGAACCGCGAGACGGTCGTTCGGTAGGGTACCACAGGCGGGGGTAGGCACAAACTAGGAGGCCCCGTCACCGTGGCGACGTCGAACCGGCGGGCTCACAGGCCGAGCTCGAGGTAGGCCGGGTCGCGGAGCGCGGCAGTGCGCGCGATGTCGTCGTGCATGCGGGCCACGAGGGCCTCGGGGCCGGGAAACTTCTGCTCGTCGCGCAGCTTGGCGAGGAAGTCGACGACCATGTCGCAGTCGTAGGCCTCACCGGCGAAATCGAGCAGGTAGGCCTCGATGCGCACGAACGCGGTCTCGTCGCCGGGATGCAGGAACGTGGGGTTGTGACCAACGTTGACGGCGGCCCGGTACCAGCGGTCCCGCAGCCGGGCGCGCGCCGCGTAGACGCCGCGTCCCGGGAAGATCATGCCGGTGTGAGCCTCGATGTTGGCGGTCGGAAACCCGAGGGTGCGGCCGCGCTTGTCGCCGTGGACCACGACCCCCGCAAGACGCGGCGGCCGTCCCAGTATGGCCCGCACCTCGGGCAGCCGGCCGTCGTGCAGGAGGCGGCGGATGCGCGACGAGCTGATCGGCTTGCCGTGCGACTGCAGCAGGGGCACCACGATCGTCTCGAAGCCGAGGGTCCGCCCGCAAGCGGCAAGCGAGGCGGGCGTGCCCGCCCCTCGCGCCCCGAAGGTGAAGTTCTCACCCACGGCCACCACGACGACTCCCAGGTCGCGGGCCAGCACCGACTCGCAGAACGTCTCGGCGGGCAATGCCGCCAGGGCCGCGTCGAAGGGCAGCACGACCAGCTCCTCGACGCCGAGCGCCGCGATCAGCTCCTCCTTGACCGCGAGGGGCGTGAGCAGGCGGGGCTGATGGGCAGGGTCGACGACGGCGAGCGGATGGTGGTCGAAGGTCACGACCGTGGCCGTCAGGCCGCGTTCCCGGGCGGCCTTGCGCGCCACGCCGATCACGAGCTGATGCCCCGCGTGGACGCCGTCGAACGTGCCGAGGGCCACGCTGCGCGGCCGCGCCGGCGCCGCGGCCAGATCGGTCACGACCTCCATCACAGCATGACGAGCGGCCGCAGGCCCGGTCCGTCGTCGACCGGCCCGTAGATCGCGAGCAGCTCCCCGCGAAACACGAGACGCACCGGGTGAGGTGGCCCGGCCGGGAGCCGGGCGCCGTTGCGCACGGCCGCGACCTGAGCCGCCGTCACCGTCACCGCCGGCATGAACTGGAGTGCCTGCGCCATCGAGAGCAGACCGGGGATGGCCA
>DATIYD010000480.1:0-6661 GCA_035517975.1 Thermoleophilia bacterium
TGTTGCCGTGACGCGTGTTGATCTCGGCCACGAGATGCATGACGCGCTCGCGGTAGGCGACGTACTCTTCGACGTCCTCGCGTGACGGCTGCAGGTGTGCGAGGAACGTGATGCGGCCCTTGAACTCGGGGTGCAGCTCGAGAAAGCGGTCGAAGGCGAGGAAGCCGCGCAGGATGTTCTTGGACAGGTCGAGGCGGTCGACCCGCACGATCAGGTACTCGCGGCGATGCTCGAGCAGCTCGCGCTCGGCGCGCGCCACGCGCGTCGAGCGCACCGCGCGCTCGAGCACCTCGGGGTCGATCGAGACCGGGTAGGCGCGCACCCACACCGTGCGGTCGCCGAGCAGCACCGCGTTCTCGTGAGGGTCGACGGCGACGTCGAGCACGTCGACGCAGCCCTGCAGGAAGTTGTCGACGTAGTGCTGGGTGTGGAAGGCGACCACGTCGTTGGCCAGCAGGCTCGAGAAGATCTGCTCGCGGATGTCGCGAGGCAGCACCCGCCAGGAGTCGGACTGCGGCCAGGGGATGTGCACGAACTGTTGCAGGAAGGCGCGCGGCGCGGCCTCGCGCACCACGGGCGCCACGGCGTACAGGTGGTAGTCGTGCACGATCACGACTCGCCCGTCGCCGTCGTCGCCGAGCTCGTCGACGATGGCTTCGCCGAACAGGCGGTTGACGACGAGGTAGCCGTCGCGCCAGGCGTCGAGCTCGTTCTGCCGTACGTCGGGGTGGCGGGCCAGATCCCACAGGTAATGCTGGATGAACCACAGCATCGGGTTGGCGATGATGTTGTAGAAGCGGTTGTAGGCCTCGCGCTCGGGAGCCACGTAGCGCACCTGATAGCTCTCGCCGTCGAGCTCGACGCGCAGCGCGGTCGCGGCGGCGGCGAGCTCCTCTACTGCGTCGCTCGCCGCCGCCGCGATCCACACGCCCGGGTGACGGCGCAGCATGGCGGAGAGCACGGTGACGAGGCCGCCGGCGCCGCGGGTCACGACGGGCTCGCCCGCCGCGTCGCTGTGAAACGACACGGGGCCGCGGTTGGCGGCCACGATCAGGTCGGGGCGTTCCGGCTTCGGCGATGCGCTGTCCACAACCCCTCCCTTTCCCGGCCCGGCGGACCGGTGCGTCCGAACGACCGGCGTCCCTTACGAGCCTTCGGCCAGCATGTCGTTGAAGATGCGCAGGTAGTCGCGCAGCAGGCGCGGCGTCAGGAAGTGCTCGCGGACGTGCTCCTTGCCGCGCCGTGCCATGGCCTGGGCCGGCTCGGGCCGCTCCAGGATCTCGATGCAGCGCTCGGCGCAGGCGGCGCTGGAATCGACGAGGTAGCCGGTCACGCCGTCCTCGATCTGCAGGGGGATCCCGCCCACGGCGCCGGCGACCACGGGACGCGCCTTCCAGAGCCCCTCGCTCACCGTGAGACCGAAGCCCTCGCGGGTGGACTTCTGCAGCACGACCGCGGCGTGCGACTGGAAGGCGTTGACCTCGACGCTGCCGATGTTGTCGAGGTTGGAGAGCACGAAGACGTCGGGATCGCCGCCCACGTAGGCCGAGAGCTTCTCGAGGTAGTCCCAGCCCTCGGGATCGTCGGAGGCCATGGAGCCGATCAGGGCGAGCTGGACGTCGGGGTAACGACCCTTGACCTGCCGGTAGGCGTCGACCACCCCGAGCGGGTCCTTCCAGGGGTCGAAGCGCGAGACCTGCAGGAGCAGCGGGCGGTCGACGTCGATGCCGAACTGCCGCACGATGTAGTGAGCGTCGTCGGGTACCAGAGTCATGTTCTTGGGAGCCAGCGGGTCGATCGCCGGCGGCACCACCTCGAGCGGCATGTCGAGCCCCTCAGGCGCGTAGCTGGCCATGGTGTAGATGGCGCGATCGTAGCGCCGGATGAACGGCAGCAGATAGTCGTAGAGCTGCTGGTCGGGCGTCGAGGTGTCGATGTGGCAGCGCCAGAGCCAGCGGGTGGTGCCGAGCCCGTCGTCGGGCACCCACGACCTCAGCGCGCACGGCTGCGGATCGTGGACGACGACGAAGTCGTAGTGGCGCGAGAGCTGGGCGGCGTTACGCCGGTTCACCTCTTCGTAAAGCGTGCGGACCTCGGCGGGCAGCTCGACCGGTGCTCCCTGCAGCCCGTTGTGGAAGCTCTTCGTGACGTTGAAGAACTCGCTGTCGGCCGCCATGACCTGCCACTCGGCCTCGAGACCGACGTCGTTCATGAGCGGCAGCAGCGTGTAGAGGATCTCGGCGACGCCGCCGCCGAACGAGGTCGCGTTGACGTGCAGGACGCGTTTGCCCTGCAGCGGCTCGGCGAGCCGCCGTATCTCGGCGAGGAGATCCTTGAAGATGATGCTCTGGTACTCGGCCAGGTACTTGCGGCCGACGTTGACGTCGCGCACGTGCGCCTCCGGTCCGACGGGTCCGTAAGTACATCACAAAAGCGGCGAGGGCGAGGCGAGAGCCGACGCCGGGGGCCACGTTGGGGCACCCCACTATTCCCACGGCGTGCGCGGCTCGCACCTCGCCTGGGGTGCGTGGCTGGCGTGTCGCCGGAGGGTGCGGCGTCAGCCCCGTCCGCGCGCGGGCGGCGCCTGATGGCCGTGGCGCTCGGCCAGGCCGAGGCGGCGCAGGCGCAGGCTCATGGCCTGCGTGCTCACGTCGAAGCGGTCGGCGAGGCGGCGCGCGTCCGCGCCGTCTTCGAGCACCGCCTGACGGACGAGGTCGTCGGGCATGAGCAGCTCGGCGGCGAACTGATCGGCCTCGTGCTCGAGCCGCGCCGAGGCCTGGTTGGTCGCCCCGCCGCGCTCGGTGACGGCGCGTTCGGGATGCAGCAGGAAGTGACCGATCTCGTGGGCGATCGTGAACCTCAGGCGGCGTTCGCCGGACTTGCCGCGCAGCTCGATCGCGTGTCCGTCGCCCACCGGCACGAGCGCCGCCTCGGAACCGAACGGCTCGCGGCGCCGCTCGACCAGTGAGAGATTGAGGTAGCTCACGACGTCGCGCAGCGAGATGGGCGCGTGGGTGGCGCCCGCGGCCTTGAGCATGCGCTGCGCCTCGCGACGGATGGCTTCGGTCGAGTATCTCACCGTGCGAACCTCGGCATGATAGACGGATCGCTTGAGAGCCGGGACCGTTCGCGCAGGCGCCCCCCTCGCCGTTCATGGTACCAGCGCCGGCAAGCGCCGCGATGACCGGTTACCGTTGGTCCGTCCGGGGAACGCGAAGGACCATGAGCGGCCACCTCCTATCCCGATGCTATACTTCGCGGTGGGCCATGGGCCGCCGACGCCGACAGCCGATCCGAGCCGAGGCGCGCGCGCGACGCGCGCTGCAGGCGACCGTCGTGGCCGCCGCGCTGCTGGCTGCCCTCGCCATCCTGCCCGCCGCCGCCGGCTCGTCCGACGCCGGCGCCCAGGCGGCCGTCGTGACGATCGGTACCCAGGGGTCCGGCGTCGTGGCGGTACCCGCCGCCGGCACCGACAACACGGCCACCGCCACGGCCGATTCGCTGCCCACCGGCGTGACCCTTACGGGCTCCGCGCAGGTGAGCTCCTCCGTGGCCGACCGCACGCTCACCTCGACGGCCACCGTGACGGCTTCCGGCGTCGATCTGCTCGGCGGCATCGTCACCGCCGCCAGCGTGAAGGTCACCGCGACCGCGAGCGTCGCCGGCGGCGACGCCCAGGCCTCGACCGGCGACAGCGCCGTGTCCGGCCTGCACGTCGCCGGCGTGGCCGACACCGACCTGCCCTCGCAGGGCTCGGTGACTGTCCCCGGCGTCGGCACGCTCACCATCCTCGACGAGCGCCCACAGTCCGGCGGCGGCGAAGCCAGCGTGCGGAGCGTCGGGCTCGAGCTCACGGTCGATACAGCGACCGACGGCGTGCCGGCCGGCACCACGATCGTGGTCGGCTCGATCGAGGTGCGGGCCGATCAGGCGAGCCTCGACGAGCTGCTCGACACTCCGACACCGACGGCGAGCCCCACCCCCACCTCCACCCCGACGCCGACCCGCACGCCGACCCCCACGCCGCGACCCACAGCGACACGGACGGCGACGCCGACGGCCGTGCCCTCGTCCTCTTACCCGCCGACCAGCTACACCGCCATGCCTGCCCCGGCGACGCCGTCGCCCCTGATCCTCGCGCGGTTCCCCGGCGCCGTGTTCCCGGTCGCCGGCACCTACACCTACACCGACACCTTCGGGGCCTACCGCGCCGACATGCCCAACCACATCCACGAGGGCGACGACATCTTCGCCAGCTACGGTACGCCGGTCGTCGCGGTGCAGGACGGCACGATCACCGGCATCAGCACGACCACGATCGGCGGCAACAACATCCATCTGACCACGAGCCGGAGCGACTACTTCTACTACGCGCACCTGTCGCGCTTCGCCACGGGGCTCGTGGTGGGGGCGCACGTCGTGGCCGGGCAGACGATCGGCTACGTGGGTGACACGGGCGACGCCAAAGGCACGCCGCCGCATCTGCACTTCGAGATCCATCCCGACGGCGGGCCGGCGGTCGACCCTACGCCCTACCTCGATGCCTGGCGGGCGGCCGGCCATCTCGTGACCACGGCGGGCAGCGGCCAGACGACGGTCACGCCCTCGCCGTCGGCGTCGCCGGCGGCCGCCGACCCGGCGATCGCCGCCGCCCTGCAGCAGGCGGCCGACGGCTTCGTCGCGCTGCAGCAGGGGGTGACGGGCGGCACGCGCAACGTGCCCAAGGGCGGGGGCGGACTCGGCCTGGCCGGCGCCGCGCTGCTGGTGGCCAACACGGCCGGCGCCTTGCTCATCAAGCGGCTGCATGTGGGCGCGGTGCTGCTGCCCTAGGGGGTCGCCCGAGATGGTGGAGCGGATGACGGGACTCGAACCCGCGGTCTTCAGCTTGGGAAGCTGACGCGTTACCAGCTACGCTACATCCGCACCGTTTCTAGCCTACACCACACCGCACGGCGGCCGCGCAACGGCGCGCCGCCGCGGCCCCGCACCTACGCGCGCGGCGTGAACGAGCCGGCCGCGAAGCTCTCGCCGAGACGGCGCACGGCGGCCGCGATGAGCCGCGCCGCCGCCTCGAGGTCGTCGAGATGCGCGACCTCGTGGGGCGAGTGCATGTAGCGCACGGGAATGCCCAGGTTGAGCGCCGCCGCGCCGCCGCCGGCGGTCTGCAGCAATTCGTTGTCGGTCTGGGTGTCGCCGGAGAACGCCTTGAGTTGCACCGGCAGCGCCTCGGCGGCCGCCACCTCGCGCACGACCGCCACGAGCACCGGGTTGCTGCCGCCGCCCCGGCCCAGGGTCGGTCCGCCGCCGAGGTCGGCGGCGCCGCTGGCGCGCCGCGGGTCGACCTCGGGCTGATCGGTCGCGAACTCGGCGTCGATCACGATGACGCAGTCGGGCTGCTGGCGGCGCGCTTGCACGTGCGCCCCCATGTACCTGGTCTCTTCCTGCACCGTCGAGAGTGCGGTGAGCTCGGCGGCGCCGGGCTGCGCCGCGTAGAGCTCGAGGGCCCGCGCCACCACGTAGACGCCGGCGCGATCGTCGAGACCGCGGCCGGCGACGACACCGCCGCCGAGTTCGAGGAAGTGGGGAGCGAACGTGACCGCGTCGCCGCAGGCGATGCGGGCGAGCGCCGCGGCGCGATCGCGGGCGCCGATGTCGATCCACTGGTCGGCGATCTCGGGCGCCTTGCCCCGCTCGGCCTCCGGGATCAGGTGGGTCGGACGCTTGCCGACCACGCCGTCGACGGCGCCCTCGCGGCCCCAGACCACGACGGCCCGACCGGGCAGCAGCATGGCATCGACCCCGCCGAGCTTGTCGAAGTAGACGAATCCGTGCTCGTCGACCCAGGTCACCTGCAGTCCGAGCTGGTCGGCGTGGGCGGCGATCAGGACCCGCGGCGATCCGCCTGGGTTCACGGTGGCGACGACGTTGCCGAGCACGTCGGTCTCGGGAGCGGCCGTTGCGGCAAAACGGCGCCGCACGACCTCTTGCACCGGCTCTTCGAAACCGCTCGGACCGGGGGTCGTCACCAGCTCACGCAGGAACCCGACGTCGGCCGTCATGCCTACCTCCTTGTTGGGCCCGCGTATCCTACCAAACCCGGCTTCAAGCTGCGCCGGGCACCCAGCCGATCTCGGACCGTGCACCAGGGGCAGCCTGGCTGTCCCCGCCTGCACTGCCCGCTCCCGGCCTGCGCGGGACACGTGTCCGACCGCGTTTGGAATCGTCGAAACCGCCCACACTACGCATGTGGAGATTCAGAGCGGGCCCCCGTCCGGACCTCGCCTCCGTGCACGGCAAGGCGACGATCCCATGGACTCGAGCCTCCACGGCGGTCGCGGCTTTAACGGACTTATTGTGGTCGGCTTATGGCTATGGTAGGTATGTACCGAGTCCTTCGTCCGCCGCTATCGAAGGAGTGATCCGTCGGGTCTGTCCGACACCAACCCAGGCTCCGGAAGGGGGCGGGTTCATGGAACGCATCAGGCCGAAGTGGCTGAAGAGCACCAAGGGCGCACCATTTACCGGGATCGGCTCGCTCGAGGCCGACATCCTGGCCATCATCTGGGAACGGCAGCGCGCGACGGTACGCGACGTCTATGAGACGCTGCGCGAGCAGCGCACCATCGCCTACACGACCGTCATGACGGTCATGAACAACCTG
>DATIYD010000481.1:0-2984 GCA_035517975.1 Thermoleophilia bacterium
CTTCCGCTATGGGCTCGACTTCGGCGATGGCCTCGGGCTCCGCGATGGGCTCGGGCTCGGCCTGCACGACCGGCTCGGGCTCGGCTTCCGCGATGGGCTCGGGCTCGACGGCAGGCGTCGGCTGGGGATACGCGAACGGCGGCTCGGCCACGGCGGTGGCACCGGTGTCGAACTGGTCCTCGGCACGAGGTTTCGCAAGCTCGGCGAGGCGTGAGGGCATGAGGCCGCGCACCTGCGGTCCCGCGAGCATGTCGCGCATCTCGCGACCGGTCTTCGGCGTGACGAGCAGTGCCGCACCGGCACCGATGCCCAGACCGAACAGGAATTTGAAAAGCCGTCCCATGGAAGCCTCCTTGAGCGCCCGAGCGTCTCGCCGCTTTCCGCACGCGCAAGCGGACCGGCGCAGTGTTCTTCGACAGAACAGAAGTGTTCCTTTAACAGTCTACAACTTGGTATACACCCCCGACAGAGATAGCGAAATCACGGCTGTTTGGCGGCACTTTTCGCGAGGCGCCGGGCCGGCCGGCGCGGACTCGCCACGGCGGACCTCGGAGCCGACGGACCTCTAGGCCAGGCGCTGCACGGAGACCGATCCGTCTCCGCTGGGGATGACGAGAGCGGTCCAGCGCGCGCCGTAGGTGCGGCTCGTACCGGCCACGATCTCGCGCAGCGCGGCGGCGGCGGCGAGATCGGTGAGGATCGCGATCGGGACGAGCGGGCGGTTGTCGAGCTGCACGCGCAGGCCGTCGGGCGCCTGCCGGATCAGGATCGGCTCCTGCGAAAGGTGAGCCAGGCTGGCCGTCCCGGCCTCGGAGAGTCTGAAGCTGAGCGGCTCCTGCGCGGCCAGCACGGCGGGCGCCGACGACTCGAGCGTGCGCTTGAGGCGGGTGGCATACCAGTACAGGACCGAGACCAGCACGATCAGCGCGATTGTCACCAGCCCGATCACGGCCAGGGCCGTCATCTAGCTCCCCTTGTCGTTGTGCGACGTGGTGTCGCCTTCGTCTTGCGTTGTCGGCCGATTTGGGCGGCGCTTGAGCTCGTCGAGCCTCCGGGCCAGCTCGAGCTCGACGCCGCGTTGCGCCGTGAAGTACGTGGCGCCGCGCAGCGCGTCGGGCAGATACTGCTGCTCGACCCAGCCGCCAAAGGCGTGGGGGTACTTGTAGCCCTGGCCGTGACCCAGCTGCTTCGCGCCGCGGTAGTTGGCGTCGCGCAGATGCGCTGGGGGCGGTTCGTTGCCGCGTCGCTCGACCTCGGCCATGGCGGCGTCGACCGCCTTGTACGCGGCGTTGCTCTTGGGCGCGAGCGCCATGTAGAGCGCCGCCTGGCTCAGGTTGATGCGGCATTCCGGCAGGCCCACGAACTCGACGGCGCGCGCGGCCGCCACGGCCACCTCGAGGGCACGCGGGTCGGCGTTGCCGACGTCCTCACTTGCGAAGATGATGATGCGGCGGGCGATGAACTTGGGGTCCTCGCCGCCCGCCAGCATGGCCGCCAGGTAGTACTCGACGGCGTCGGGGTCGCTGCCGCGCATCGACTTGATGAACGCGGAGATCGTGTCGTAGTGCGCGTCCTCCCGGTCGTAGCTCAGGGGCTTCTTCTGGGCGGCGTCCTGCAGGTCGGCGACCGAGATCGCCGCCGCCCCCGAGCCGGCCCGCAAGCCGCGCGAGCGCACCGCCGTCTCGAGCGCGTTCAGGGCCACGCGGGCGTCGCCGTGGGCCACCTCGACGAGAAACGGCAGAGCGCCCTCGTCGAGCGTGAGCCCGAGCTCACCGAGCCCGTGCTCACGGTCGTCGAGGGCGCGGCGCACGAGCGTCTCGACGTCGCCGTCGGTGAGCGGCGCGAAGCGGTAGAGCTGGCAACGCGAGAGCAGCGCCGAGTTGACCTCGAAGTACGGGTTCTCGGTCGTCGCTCCGATCAGGTAGACGACGGCGTCCTCGATGGCCGGCAGGAGCGCGTCCTGCTGGCCCTTGTTGAAGCGGTGGATCTCATCGATGAACAGGACGGTGCGCCGCGACGAGAGGCCGCGCGCCTCGCGCGCGGCCTTGATCGCGGCGCGCACGTCGGCCGTGCCCGAGCTCACGGCCGAGAGCTGCTCGAGCCGTGCCCCGGTCTCGCCGGCGATCGCGCGGGCCAGCGTGGTCTTGCCCGAGCCGGGCGGCCCCCAGAAGATCATCGAGAAGAGCTCGCCACGCTCGACCGCCGCCCGCAGGATCGTCCCCGGACCGACGATGGCGTCCTGGCCGACGAAGCCGGCCAGGGAGCGTGGCCGCATGCGGGCGGCCAGCGGCGCCTCGGCCGTGACCTGCTCGTCGGAAGGGCTGAACAGGCTGTCCATGGCGCCCAGTTTACCCTCGCCGGGCGACCGGCGCGCTCCTCAGGCGCAGGGCGGCCTGCTAAGATGACGGTCGATGCGCAAGGTGCTGGTCCTGAACACGACCTACGAGCCGCTCAACGTGTGCTCGCTGCGGCGAGCGCTCGTGCTCATGCTCAAGGACAAGGCCGAGGTCGTCGAGGACTCGCAAGCCGTCCTGCGCTCCGAACGCTTCACCTTCGCCGTCCCTCACGTGATCAGGCTGCGCTCCTATGCGGCGGTGCCGCGCGCCGCGACCCGGCGCATCTCGCGGCGCGCCGTCTTTGCCCGCGACGAGTTCCGCTGCCAGTATTGCGGCGCCCAGAAACGGCTCACGGTCGACCACGTCGTGCCGCGCTCCAAGGGCGGTGGCGACGGCTGGGACAACGTCGTCACCTCGTGCGCGCCCTGCAACCTGCGTAAAGGCGACCGCCTGCTGCCGGCCGACGGCTTTCGCCTGGCACGCAAGCCCCGCCCGCCCGAGCCCTTCAGCTTCGTGCTCACCGAGGTCGACCACATCCACGACTCGTGGCGACCGTACCTCTCGTGGGCCACGGGGACCGTTTCGGCGTAGCGCCGCTCGCTCGGCCGGAGCGCGCTTGCGACCAACGCAGAGACGGCGGGGGCGGCT
>DATIYD010000482.1:0-2989 GCA_035517975.1 Thermoleophilia bacterium
CGGCCTGCAGGCCGACGAGCGCGGCGGCTCCCGCGGCGGGATGCAGCGTCACACGGGCGCCGGGCGCCACGGCGCCCGGCCGCAGAAAGCCGCGCGGCACGGCCAGCGAGACGTAGTCGAGCGCGGCCGGGTCGCGCGCCAGGCGCTCGAGCGACCAGGCGACGGCCTCGCGCGAGAGGCGCAGCCCGACGCGATCGAGCGAGTACGCGTCGTGGTCGCCGGCCACGAAGAAGTCGTCGAGGCGGGGCAGCTCGCCGGCCGCCATCCGGTAGACGATCTCGAGGAAGTCGGCGTTCAGGGCGCGGCTCGAGTTGGCGAGGTGGTAGCTCGCCCCGCCGTCGGCCAGCACGCGCGCCGCCGGCGGCAGCGGCAGGCCGGGTTCGCGCTCGTCGAGCAAGGCCGAGACGCGATAGCGCGCGGCCACCTCGGGCGGTACCGGCTCGGCGGCCACACGGGCCCGGTTCTGGGCCGCGTTCAGGGCGCCGAACTCGGGCGTCGCCAGGGCGTCGACCTCGCGCACCCAGTCGGCCGTCATGGTGATCGCCATGGCGTTGCCCGAGGTCTTCTGGATGTCGTCGATGCCCATGCACGAGAGAAAGTCGAGGATGCTGTGCTGCCAGCAGGACAGCGTGCAGAGGGCGAGCTCGGTAAGCTCGGCGGGTTCGCCCGCGGCCAGTGCCTGCCTCACGAGCTCGTCGCCGGCGCTCGTCGACAGCCCCACGGGCGCCGTGAGGCCGTCGACCAGGGCAGGCACGAGCGGGATGGCAGCCGCGTAGGTCATGGCGCCGCCGTTGGCGCCCAGCAGCACACTCTCGTAGACGGTGGCCGCCGAGGCCTGCGTGTCGCCGTCGCCGCCGGCCGAGACGAGCTGCACGCGCCCGCGCAGCAGGCGGTCCTTGAGGAACGCATCGACGCGCGGCGTCAGGCGGTACGACTTGAGCGGTCCGGCGTGGTAGTGCACGAGGGCGACACCGTCGGTGCCGGCCGCCTCGAGAAGTCGCGCCCAGAAGGGCGACTCGCCGGGCGCGCCGGGCGCGCCCGGCGCCGGCTCGTAGCGCAGGTAGACCGAGAGCAGCAGATCGGGGTTGACGCAGCGGGCGGCGGCGGCGAGCTCTGCGAGCTCGCCGCCGCCCTCGCCCTTGCCGCCGCTCCACGGATCGAGCTCGACGATGCGCGCCCCGCGCAGCAGCGTGACGAGCGCCGCCGCATCGGCGGCCTCGGTCGCGGCGGCGTGACCCGGCGTGTCGCCGGCGACCGCGGCCGCCCGCGCCAGCAGCCGCGCATGGCGTGGCGCGAGGCGCACGAGCAGCGCCTCGGAGAAGGGCTCGAGCTCGGCGGCGTGGGCCAGGGCGCGGTCGGCCTCGATCGCGACCAGGCTGCGGGTGCGCAGGTCGCTGCCCGGATCGGCCACCGCGATCGCCCGCAGATAGGCGAGCTCGAGACCGACGCCGGCCGCCCACGGCAGCGGCCCGACGATCATCGGCAAGTCGAGCCGCACCGCGGCGAGCTCGACGAGGCGCTCGCCGTCGCCGGTCGGGCCACGGAACACCACAGCCGGGCGCTTGCGCACGATGTCCCAGGCGGTCGAGAACTCCTCGCGCAGGCCGTCGTTGGCGGGGTGCGTGATGGCGGCGTGCGAGAAGTACGAGCGGAAGTAGCCGTGGTGCCAGGCCGCGCCAAGCGTGAGGGGTTCGCGCCGGAACCGCTCCTTGAGCAGCTTGTCGATGTCGAAAGCGGAGAGCTCGAGGGCGGGCACGTCGCGGCAGGGCCGGGCGTAGCCGGCGCGCAGCAGGCGGCTGCGCCGGTTGCGATCGGCTGCCCAGAACTCGTCTTGGTCGAGGCCGGCGCGATCGAGCAGGTACGACAGCAGGGCGGGCGTGTCATCGCGGGCGCCGGGTCGCGGCGCGCGCGGATCGGTCACGTAGGCCAGCAGGTCCTCCCAGCGCGCGGCCTGCTCGGCCGAAAGCCCGCCGAGAGCGTCGCCGCTCGTCGCTCGATGCTGTCCGATCGCGATGCCGTCGCGCATCTCGAGGCTCATCGCGTGGTCCTCCCCGCGCCGTCGCCGTCGTGGCCGGCGCCACCGTGAGCGCCGAGCGTCTCGAACTCGTCGAGAGCCGCGAGCCACGACGACGCCGGCGCCTCGACCACGCGCAGGGTCTGGCCGCCGTTGTCGCGATTGGCCGGACAGACCTCGACGCAGGTGCCACAGCCGACGCAGTCGCCCTGCACGGTAGTGATCAGGCGTGCGTCGTCGGCTTCGAACTCGCGGTTGGCGCCCGACGGGCAGACCGCCACGCAGGCGGCGCAGTGGCGGCAGGTCGAGGCCGCGCCGTCGTCGGCTTCGGCGCGCAGCACGAGGTAGGAGACACGGCCCGGCACCGAGGCCGGCGTGCGCCGCAGGTACTCGCCCGGGCGCAGCTCCAGGAAGGCGCGGCGGTAGCGCGGCGTGCGGCGCAGGGCGGCCAGCGTGGCCTGCCGCGCAGCGCGGCCGTCAGCCGTGCGTGCGGCGACGGCCGCGCCCGGTGCGCCCGGTGCGCCGGATGCGCCGGTCGAACCGCGCCGCGTCTGGCCCGAGACGTCGGTGGCACGCAGCGCCTCGAGGGCCGCATAGGTCGCGAGGTGGGCGATGCCGGCCTGGCAGACCTGCTCGCAGCCGCCGCAGCGCAGGCACAGATCGAGCAGCTCCGCCGCGCCGGCCGGCAGGGCGCGTCGCGCCCCTGCCGTCTCGGCGGCGTGCACCAGGCTCTGCGGCAGGCGCAGGGCGAGGGCGTCGTAGAGCGGACAGACGGCGTTGCACTCACCGCAGTTCACGCAGTGCAGCGGGCGCGAGAGGACGGGCAGCGACGCCCTCGCCCCCGCCGCCCCGGCCGGCTCCCCGCGATGGTACCCGGGGCCGGGCACGAAGCGCAGCGCGGCGCTCGCCAGGCGCGCCGCCGGAGCGGCCGGAGAGCTCCAGGCCAGCGCCGCCAGCTGCACGCCGGGGCGGTAG
>DATIYD010000483.1:0-6565 GCA_035517975.1 Thermoleophilia bacterium
AGCGGCACGCGCACGGCGAGCACGATCTCGTCGTCGTCGAGCGCCGTCGAGCCCGCCACCGATGCGGCGAACAGATCCTCGGCGGCGAGCAGACGCTTGCTGGTCTGCACGCGGGCGTCCAGCGCGATGAGGGCCGGTGCAAGATCGGATGGTGACACGGCCAGGCAGCTGCAGTTCAGGCACCGCCGTGCCTCCTCGACGATGTCGATCCGATCGAGCACGACGAAAGCCCCAGAGTCGTTCGTCGGCTCCGCCGGCCCTTCGCCGAGCGCCCGGGTCGCTCTGCCGACGCCCCCGGCATCGACGTCGAGCAGGCTGCGGCCGTCACCGATCGTCGCCTGCCCCGGCAGGTCTGCGCCGGCAAGCAGGCGGTGGACGCTCGCGGCCGCCCGGCGGCCCGAGGCGATGGCCTCCACGACGGTCCCGGGCCCCGACTCCGCATCGCCGCAGACGAAGAGGCCGTCGGCTTGGCCGGTCTCGGGCGCGAGGCAGTCCTCGAACCACTCCCTGTCCACCCGCTGCCCGACGGCGAGGATCACCTTGTCGGCGGCCACGAACTCCGTCACCGATTCGTCCAGGTCGGGACGGAACGCGCCGCTTGCGTCGAACACGCTGGAGCAGCGCACCAGGTCGACACCGGCCACCGCGCCGTTCTCCAGGCGGATCTGCCGCGGTGCCCATTGCGTCTGCAACCGGAGTCCGCGGCGCAGAGCTTCACCGATCTCCGCATCGAATGCCGGCATCTCTGCGCGGGACTCGAGGCAGATCATGGTCACACGCTCGGCCCCACGCGCCATGGCCGTCATCGCGCTGTCGACGGCGACGTTGCCGCCACCCACCACCACCACCGCGCCCGATTCACGCCAGTGCTCGTCGATGGCGGCGCGACGCAGATAGTCGAGGCCGGCGACCGCCGCACCTTCGCCCTCGATCCCGATCCGCGCGGCGACGCAGGCGCCCGAGGCGACGATCACCGCGTCAGAGGCGGAGCGGATCTCGTGCAGCGTGACGTCGCGACCCACCTCGACGCCAAGGCGAAACCGGACACCGAGCGATGCGTAGAAGGCGACCACGCCATCCACGACGCCGCGAGCCAGCCTGAAGGGCGGGATGCCGAAGGACAGCGCGCCGCCGGCGCGCGCCTCGCGGTCCAGCACAGTCACGGTGTGGCCGGCGCGACGCAGGTAGTAGGCGGCGGCCAGCCCGGCGGGGCCGGCCCCCACGACGGTCACGCTCTTGCCGCTGGGCGAGACCTCGGGGCCCAGAAAGACCGTGGGCACGTCGAGGACGTAGTCGCCGACCTCTCGCTCCAGGCTGTGGATCGAGACCGGCTCGTCCAGGTCGGCGCGGCTGCAGCCCGTCTCGCAGAGGTGGGAACAGATGCGGCCAGTGACGGCCGGCATGGGGTTCTGGGAAAGCAGGGCGCGGGCCGCGCTTGCGATCTCGAGATCGCGCAGCATGGCGACGTAGGCGGGGATGGCCGTGCGGTTGGGGCAGGCCTGGGTGCAGGGCGGCTCGGCGACCCGCGCGGCGCCGAAGAGCGAGTGGTAGCGATCGTCGCCGGCCAGGGCGGCGCAGAGCTCGCCGTTCTTGCGGTGGCAGTGGAAGACGTCGCCCGGCGCACGGTAGTACCAGCAGCGCGGCTCCTGGCAGAGGTTGCCGCCCACGGTGCCCATCTCGCGCAACTGCGGCGAGGCCACCGAGGCGGCGGCCTGGGCGAGCATCGGCAGGCGCTCGCCGACCGGCTCGCTTGCGGCCAGGTCGGCCAGGCGGGTCAGGGCGCCGATCACGAGTTCGTCGCCCTCGAGCGTCACCCCGTCCAGCCCGGGGACGGTCTTCAAGTCGACCAGGTGGAGCGGCTCGCAGTCGGGACCGGCGGCGCCGTGGATGTCGTCCTTGAGCGCGCCGAACAGGTCGGTGCCGCCCGCCAGCAGGCGCGCGCCCGGGTTGCGCTGCAGGAGCTCCTCGGCCTCGCCCAGGGAGGCCGCCGCGTGGTGGCGGATCGGCTTCATGGCGCCCGGTCCGCGGGCGCCGCGCCGCTGCGCGCTACCTCGCTCGCCTGGGCCGCCCTGAGCACTGCGTCGATGATGCCCTCGTAGCAGCCGCAGCGACAGATGTTGCCGGACAGGGCGGCAACGACCTGCTCTCGGGTCGGCCGTGGCACCCGCAGCAGCAGCGCCTTGGCCGCCAGGATCATGCCGGGCGAGCAGTAGCCACACTGGATGGCGGTGCCGTGGCCCGGATGCGCCTCGCTGGCAAAGGCGACGACGAGGGGGTCGTCGGCGGCCAGGCCCTCGATCGTCAGGATCTCGGCGCCATCGGCCCGGGCGGCGAGCACCATGCAGGAGAGCACGGGCCGGCCGTCCAGGAGGACGGTGCAGGCGCCGCAGGCGCCCTGGTCGCAGGCGACCTTGACGCCGGTCAGGCCGAGGCGCTCACGCAGTAGCTCGGCCAGAGAGGCGCCGGAGGCGAAGTCGCGGTCGACGGCGAGCTCGTGGCGGCGGCCGTTGACGCGCAGGGCGACCGACCTCGTGCCTTCGGCGCCGGCGAGCATCTAGGCGAGGGCCGGTGTGCGGTCGCCGAACTCAGGACTGTCCTCGAGGAGCGGTGCGGCCTGCCCCAGGGCGGCCAGGATCCTCGCCGGCGTCACGGGCAGCTCCGTTAGCGACGTCCCCAGGGCATGGTTGACGGCGTTGACGACCGCCGCCGCCGTGGGAACGGTGGCGACCTCGCCGACGCTCTTGGCACCGAAGGGCCCGGCGTCAGCCTCGTGCTCGATCACCAGGACGCGCACCTGCGGCACGTCGAGCGTCGTGGCCAGACGGTAGTCCTCGAAGCCGCTCTGGCAAGGCCGTCCCGCAGGATCGACGACGACGTCCTCGGACAGGGCGTAGCCGATGCCCATCTGCACGCCACCGTGGAACTGACCCTCGACCATGGCGCCGTTGATGGCCTGTCCCACGTCGCCGACGGCCAGCACCTCGCTGACCCGGCAGCGGCCGGTCTCGCTGTCGACCTCGACCTCGGCGAACTGCACGCAGTAGGCGCCCGGGTTGCTCGGCGAGGCATGGGTGTAGGTGGCGATGATGTCGCACCCGCGCCTGGTCTTCACCGTGGTGGCGACCTCGGCGTAGGAGAGGCCGTTGGAGGGATCGCCGGCCACCGAGACGCGGCCGTGATCGGCGACCAGGGCCGTCGCCGGCACGTCGAGCAGCTCGCCGGCGGCCCGCAGCAGCTGCTGCTTGAGGAGCTCGGCGACCGCCCGGGCGCAGGCGCCGCAGACGTAGGTCACCCTGCTGCCGTAGGTGCCGAAGTCGTAAGGCGTGAGGTCGGTGTCGGCCTCGCGCACCGCGACGCGCTCGGGGCTCACCTGCAGGACCTCGGCCACGATCAGCCTCATGGAGCCCAGCACGCCGCTGCCCACCTCGTGCAGACTGGCGTTCAGGGCGAGGCTGCCGTCCTCGTTCATCTTGAGGGTCATCGTGCTGTGGTCGATGAAGTCGGCGAGCGTCTGGGCGTTCTTGTGGGCTGCACAGGCGACGCCGACGCCGCGGCGCAGCGGCCCGTCGGCCACCGGCCGTGCCCGCCGCGCCTGCCATCCGAAGGCCTCGGCCCCCCGCTGCAGGCACTCCCGCACACGGGCGTCGCCCAACGAGAGCGCCGTCACCTGGTCGACGTCGTAGGGCTGTACCAGGTTGGCCAGGCGCAGCGCGACCGGGTCGACCCCCAGCTTGCGCGCCACCAGGTCGAGGTGGATCTCGACGGCGCTGATGACCTCGGGCGCGCCCCAGCCCCGCACGCCGCCGGTGACGGGTGTCGTGGTGTAGGCGACCCGGCCGTGGTGGACGTAGTGAGGCACCCGGTACAGCCGCGTCACCTTGTGCGCCATCGCCTCGGCGTAGTCAATCGAGCACGTGGCGTAGGCGCCGGCGTCGAAGAGCGTGTCGATAGTCATCTCGCGCAGCTTGCCCTCGGGGGAGATCGCGGTGCGCACGGTCGACGCGGTCGGCGGCCGGACCGTGGTGGCGCCGATGCACTGTCTGCGGTCGAGCGCGAGCCTGACCGGCTTGCCGGTCTGCATGGCCAGGTAGGCGGCGAGCGGCTCGAGGATGAACTCCTGCTTGGCGCCAAACGAGCCGCCGGTGGGCACCTTGATCACGCGCACATGGTTGTAGGCGAGCCCCAGCAGGTCGGCGACCACCGTGCGGGCGCCGAACACACCCTGAGAGGGGGTCCAGATGGTCAGGTTCTCCGCGCCGTCCCAGTCGGCGAGGCACACGTGGGGCTCCATGGCGGCCTGATGGATGCGCTGCGTCCTGGTACAGGTCGTGGTGACCAGCGCCCGCGGATCGTCGTCCGGCGGCTCGCCGTGGTCGAACAGGTACTCGTGCAGCAGATTGCCGCGAGGGTGCAGGCACACGTCGCTCGTCAGCGACTCGTCGGGAGAGAGCAGCGCGGGCAGCTCGTCGTAGCTGACCGTGACGAGGCGCGCGGCCGCGTTGGCCGCGGCCTGCGAGGTGGCCACCACGGCCGCCACCCGGTCGCCGACGTAGCGAACGTGCCGCGACAACAGGGTCTCGTCGTCGGGACAGTACTTCTGCCCCGGCATGAGGCGATAGCGGCTGTAGGGCGTCTCGGGGGTGTCCAGGCACGAGAACACGCGCACCACGCCGAGGAGAGCTTCGGCCCGAGACGTGTCGACGGCGGCGACGATGCCGTGAGGGATCTCGCTGAGCACCAGCTTGGCGAACAGCATGCCGGCCAGCTTGAGGTCGGTGCCGTAGAGAAGCGCACCCCTGGCTTTGACCACGGCGTCGCAGTTGGGAAGATGCGCGCCCACGTAGGAGAAGCCCCCACCCACAGCGCCTCGATCGGCGCCGGCGGGGGGCTCCGTGGGCTCCCTGCGACTCATATCGACCCCTCTGGAACCACTCAGTGGCAAACCCCGCAGGCGATGCCTGCGGGGCAGCCCGTTTCTCAACGTCAACTTTACATTGGAATCGGGCCGTCGGCCTCCCGGATTCGTCTGATCGGTCGGAGATGGGCCCCGTGCCGCGAATCGTGGGGAGAAACGCGCCGCAACAGGACAGGGCCGGAGGCGAGGTTGCCGATGAGCCGGAGATCTTGGAGGCGGCGACCGGAGTCGAACCGGTGATTAAGGTTTTGCAGACCTCTGCCTTACCACTTGGCTACGCCGCCCCGGCGAAGCCCCTGTGCGGCACGCCCCGGCCTGGCTCTCGCGGCCGGCGAGCCGCCCCCTCGTGACACGAAAGGCAGAGCGACAGAGCACTGTGCTCTCGTCCTCTGCCCTTTGCGGTGAAGGGTCCTGGAGCGGGTGAAGGGACTTGAACCCTCGACCTTCTGCATGGCAAGCAGACGCTCTAGCCAACTGAGCTACACCCGCGCAGACGGGTAGTGTACACGACCGCCACACGCGGTCGCAAATCGGCGCGCGCTACGTGGCGGCAGCGTCGAGCGCCTCGTTGACCAGGCGGTCGGCGGGGGCGTTCTCCTCGCGGCGGATGCACTTGATCTCGACCTCCTGGAACTGCTGCAGGAGGGCGGTCGCCTGCGCGTGGTAGCTGCGCATGTTGGCGTCTTTCACCTTGTAGCGGCCGGTGAGCTGGCGGCAGATGAGCTCGCTGTCGGAGTGCACCGTGAGCTTGTGCACCTTGCGGTCGAGGGCCAGCTCGAGACCGACGATGAGCGCCTGATACTCGGCCACGTTGTTGGTGGTGCGGCCGATCGTGTCGGAGAACTCCTCTTCGACCTCGCCGTCGGGGCCTACGAGGCGGCCGCCGATCGCGGCCGGTCCCGGATTGCCGCGGGAGCCGCCGTCGACGTAGAGCAGACTGTGGTCGTCGGCGTGGTTGTGCCGCTGGGGGCGTCCGTCCGTGGTCTCCTCTATCTCGGCGCTGAGCGCGAGCCGGCGCCAGAGGCGGCGCGGCTGTTCGAGGAACGTGACGGCCACCTTGTCGTGGCGCAGCTCCTCGGCGAGCTGGTCGGCCCAGTGACGCATGGCGTAGCCCTCGGCGATCTCGTGAGGCACGTCGATGAGCGCGAGACCCAGGCGATCGGCGCGGTCGGCGTCGTGGTATTTGACGTCGCCGGTCACCAGCACGCCGACGCCGGCGGCCGCCGCCTCGTCGATCAGCGAGGCGCCCGAGCCGGGCACCACGGCGATGCCCTCGATCAGGCGCGCGCCGTCGCCGGTGTGGCGGATGGCGGGCAGACCGAACAGCCCGGCGACGTCACCGGCGAAGCTCTCGAGCTGACGCGGCGCCGGCAGGTAACCGATGCGCCCCAGGCCGAGCGTGCGCACCTCGTCGTCGACCGGGTAGAGGTCGAAGGCCGGCTCCTCGTAGGAGTGGGCCGCGACGAAGGCGTCGGCCACGGCACGGCGCAGCGCGCGCGGGAACACCGCCTCGAGACGCAGCTCACCGCTGCTCTGCTCGACGCCGACCTCGCCGATGCTGGGATGGGCTCGCGGACCGGGCTCGAAGGTGCCCTCGCCGGCGGCGCTGAAGGAGCAGTGCACGTAGTCGCCGATGCGGCCGGCGCCGGC
>DATIYD010000484.1:0-7359 GCA_035517975.1 Thermoleophilia bacterium
GCCTCGGCGGTGACGGCCTTGACGAAGGTCAGCGCCCGCGCCAGGTTCCAGGGCGTGGAGCGGCGCGTGTTGGTGTTGACCACCGGTCCGAAGACATGGGCGCCGGCCTTCTCGACGGCCTTGAGCTGCTGGTGGGGCCACATGCCGGCCAGGCGTTCGCCGTCGTAGGTGAGCTCGCCGTGAAAGCCGAGCACGCACTCGGCCGCCATGCCCACCTCGACGGCCAGGTCGGTGTGCTGCGCGGCCCACTCGACCGCCTTGAGGGTGGCCAGGAACTCGCCGTCGCCGGTCGAGGCCGTGGTGTCGTAGTTGACGGCGTCGGCGCCCACGGCGGCCATCTTCTCGGTCATCCAGACGAGGTCCTCGGTGACCTTCTCGCCGGCCTCCTCGGTGGCCGCCCGGGCCTCGGCGATCTTGCCGCGGGGCAGCAGGTCGGAGGGATTCGGGTAGGGGCCGTCGGGTGAGAAGTAGAGGCCCATGTTGGGCATGAAGCCGTAGAAGACCGGGATGATCGTGCTCTGCAGGGCGGCCTCGACGTGGGTCTGCTCGAGGACCACGATCGGCTTGGCCGGCTTGACCGAGTAGTCGGTGTGGCCGACCTCCATCGTGTCGAAGCAGAAGGCGCGCTCGAAGGTGCGAAAGGCCTGCTCGCGACTGAGCGGGAGGCCGACCCCAGAGGAGAGCTGCGCCGAGTAGACCGAGTTGGTCGAGCCGTCCTTGGTGACCACCGCCTCGTTGCCGCGCTCGACCCCCCAGATGTGCGAGGGGCAGCGGAACATCTCGACGAGGTAGTCGTAGTCCTGCGCCGCGAGTGGCGGGATCTTGGCCTTGGCGGCGGCGTCGGCCGAACCGGCGACGAGGTCGTCCTCGAGCTCCTCGGCGGTCATCTCCACGCTGTAGCCGTCGCCCATCCTCGTCAGCACCGTCGCCATCAGCTCCCCCCTCTCGTTCGTTCCTGTCCGGCATGGATCATCGGGCCCAGGCCTCGGTCTCGGCGGCCGTCAGGCCGCAGACCACGGCAAGCTCGCCGCGCTGGTCGTCGCTCAGATAGGGGGTGCTCGCGGCCCGCGCCGCGAGGACCTCGTCGACCAGCGCGTTGGCCACCTCGATCTCGGGCCTGCCGTTCGTCAGCCACTGGTCGATCGCCAGGCGTGACGCCACCCGCGGCACGAAGTGCTCGCCCTGTCGCACCCGGCGTCGGGTCTCGCGCTCGCTCAGGAAGTTCCCGGCGATGCCGACCCGCTCGAAGGCGTCGGCCATGAGCGTGTCGGGCGACACCTCGAAGCCGCGCACCATGGCCGTCGCCATGGCGGCGATCTCGGCGTCGATCGGCACGAGCGGCAGGGAGAAGGTGCTCGACGAATCGAGAAAACCGAAGCCGCCGCTGATCAGATCGGCGCCGGTGGCCGCCGCGGCGAGCACCTTGAGCCCCTTCTCGTAGCCCGCCTGCATGCCGATCGACTTGCCGTCGGTCGAGAGGCCCGAGTTGTGCACCGGCAGTCCGAGGTGATGGCCGATCTCCACGCAGGCCGCGCCCATCACGCTGTTCTCGAGACAGCCCAGCGAGATGGTCGTCGTGCGCATGTCGAGGATGCCCGGGCCGCAGCACGCCACGATCCCGGCGCCGGGCGCCACGGTCTGGATGGCGGTGATGGTGCCCAGGATCTCCGCCCACATCTGCGTGACCGTGCCGGCCAGCGTGACCGGTCCGGTGGCTCCCGAGATCGGCATGGAGTACACCCAGATCGGCGCGCCCAGCCGGGCGAACTCGGTCGTGACGTCGAGCAGGCCGCCGTTGACCTCGAGGGGCGCGCGCACCGCGCACAGGAGGCTCACCCGGGGCCGCGCCCTGAAGCGCTGCAGATCGCCGCTCACCACCTCGAAGACGCGCCGGGTGGCAGCGATCTGGGTCGGGCAGTCGACGAGCACGACCGGCTTCTCGGTGCCGGTCAGGTAGACGTACTGCTCGACGAGCTCGCGGCGTTCCAGGGGCACGTCGCCGGCCGTGACAAAGGTCCACATGACGTCGAGCTGCGGGGTGGCGTCGAGCACCGCCGTACCCTCGCGCAGGTCGGCCAGCGTCGAGGGCCGTATGGCGCCGCTGTGGCGGTCGAGCGTCTTGGCCGCGCACCCCGATACGTTGAAGAAGCTCCTCGTGCCGTCGAGCAGCACGTCGTTCTCGGGCCGGGCGCCGGCCATGAGAACGTCGCGAGGGCAGGCCTCGAGGGCGCGCTCGACGAGCTCGGCCGGAAACCGCACGACGCCCGTCCCGGCGTCGACCCGCGCCCCGGCCTGGGCCAAGAGCGGCAGCGCTCGCGATCCCGCGAACTTCATGCCGACGCGCTCCAGCACGCCGAGCGCGGCATCGAGGATCGCGTCGCGCTCGCCATCGCCGAGCCATGTCATGCGCGCCGTCACAGGTTCGCCCCATGCGCGAGCGCACAACAGTCTGGTTCGGTCGGGCAGCGGAAGCGCATGGCCTGCTCCTTCATCGGCGTCGGTCGACCAAAGGGGTCGCGTCGTCGTCGGCTTCCCGCGGCGGCAGCGGCAGGGTCAGGTGCGAGGGATGCCGGCGATCGTGGTAGACGGTCTGGCGAGCCACGGCGCCGTGCTCGTCGGTGCCGGACGTGCGGCCCGTGTTGAGGTTGCGATCGAAGCGCGGGAAGTCGCTGCTCGAGACCTCGAGCCGCAGGCGATGCCCGGCGGCGAACAGGTGGCCGGTGGCGCACAGGTCGACGACCACCTCGCGCACGGGGTCTGCGTCGCCGCGCACGGTGTGATCGACCGCGCGTGCGACGCCGCCGGCGTCGCTCGCCGCGCGGTCGTCGCCGTCCGGGCCCCAGAGCCGCACGATGCCCTCCTGGACGAGCTGCGCGTAGCCGTCGGGAAACACGTCGACGAGCGCCGCGGTGAAGTCGGTGCCGGGAGCCGACGACGAGACGTAGAGCGTGGCCGTGAGCGGGCCCACGACCTCGAGGCCCGTGGCCAGGGGCGGTGTCGAGTAGACGAGCACGTCGGGCCGCGCCTCGAGCGGCCGGCGATCGTCGAGCTCGCCGGCCAGGTCCCACAGGCTGCGACCCAGCCAGTAGGTGACCGGAGCGTCGGGGTCGTAGCTGAAGCGATCGGCGGGCTCGTCGGTGGGAGCCTCAGGTGACAGGCTCCCCTCGCGCGCGCCCGCGGCGCCGCGCGCGTGCAGGAAGTAGCGGACGAGCTCCGTGCCGGGCAGCGGCCAGGCGGCGCCGCTGCGCCAGCGGCCGGCCCCCACGACGTAGACCTGCACCGCGGGATCGCGTTCGACGCCGTTCCGCACGCCGCGCAGCCAGCGCTCGAAGAACCGCTGCACGCGATCGAACGACCAGGCGTTGCGCTCGACCGGGATCCGCCCCACAAGACCGCTGCGCGTCGGGGTCAGGCCATGGTCGGTCGGCGCGATCACGAGCTGTTGCACCCCGGCGTCGGCGGCGGCGCCGTGCCGATCGGCGGCGGCTCGCCAGCCGGCCAGCGAACCGTCGAGCATGACGTCGTACCAGCCGCTCCAGTGCAGGCCGGGCACCGAGAACCGGGTGTGGCTGAGATCGCGGTGCCGCCAGAAGCCGTCGCGCCGCGAACGGCCGACGAACTCGCCGAAGGTCGGGCTCGCGGCGCCGGCCTGTCCGCAGGCGCCGGTCAGCGGCAGGCTCCAGGGGTCGAAGCGGAACCGGTTGCGCAGGCGCCTGGCATCCATCTCGTAGGCCCACTCGCCCATGGTCATGAGCGCGAAGGCGCCGCCCGGGTACACCGCCCGGTAGAGATCGGGGAACGTGTCGCCGGGCGCCACGCAGCGCAGGTTGGGGTGACCGGAGCCCGCGACCGCCCACTGTGTCAGGCCATGATACGACTCGCCGGCCATGCCGATGTCGCCGTTGCACCACGGCTGCCCGGCCAGCCAGTCGAGCGTGTCCCAGCCGTCGTCGGCCTCGTTTACCACCGGTTCCCAGCGGCCTTGCGAGGCGTACTTGCCACGCACGTCCTGCACCACGCAGACGTAGCCCTTGCGGGCCCAATAGACGCCGCGGGCGTGCAGGTAGGGATGGTCGTCCTTGCCGTACGGCTGGCGGATGAGGACGGCGGGCAGGGGCTCCGTCGCCCCGGCCGGATGGAAGACGTGGGCCGAAAGCGCGACGCCGTCGCGCATGGGCACGCGCACGTCGCGCTCGAGCCGCGCGCGCGGCCAACGATCGGGCGTACGGGTGGGCGTCGCGGTGCGAGGCACGACCAGCCGGCGGCGCACGGCCTGGCCCGTCCGACACCCCAGCCAGCGCGCCTCGGCCGCGGCCCGGCCGTACCCGCGCGGGCGCGACGCGCTCAGGGCGCCGCTTTCGCTCTGGTGGCCAGTCGACAAGGTCGCGCCGCGCTGGACGAACCCGCCGGGCGCTGTCAGCCGGCCGGCGGTCGGGGGCCGATGCGCATGGAGAAGAGCACCACGTCTTCGCCGGTGCCGTGCACGTTGCGCGTCACCGGCACCCCGTCGACGACGTCGTCGCCGTCTTCGAACGTGAAGCCGAGGCTGCGGTGGAACCGGATGGACTGAGCATTGAACGCCCCGGTCTCGGCCACGACCATCGTTCGGCCCCGCTCGGCGACGAGCGCGAAGAAGCGCTCGTACAGCTCGCGGCCGAGGCCGAGCCGGCGATAGTCGGGGTGCACGCCCATGAAGTGGACGTAGGCGCTGTCGGGGTAGCGCTGCGAGAGCATGCCGACCATGAAGGCGACGAGCTCGCCGCGATCTTCGACCATCAGGCACGTGTCGCCGAAGTGCTCGAGGAACAGAGGATGCACGAAGTGCCGCAGATGACGCGCCCACCAGGCGTCGATAGCGGCGGCGATCGTGTCGGCGTCGCGAGCCGTCGCCGTGCGCCAGAGCAGCCGGCCGCGCGCCGCACGGCTCGCCTGGTCTGTGCTCGACACGGGTCCGCTCACTTCTCGACGGTCGCGGCCGAACGAAGCGGTGGCGTGACGGCCGGCTTGCCCGCTCGCGCCTCGGGCTCGAAACCGACGTCTTCGCCCTCCCAGTTGTAGAAGAACTTCTCGGTGCGCAGCACGTGCCACGTCTCGCTGTAGGTGATGCCGTCGATCTGCTCGAGGTCCTCGTTTAAGAACTTGAAGACACCCTCGGTGTCGGGCAGGTACGCTTCGATCATGATGTCGAAGCTGCCGGCGAGGTAGGCGACGTACGCCACGTTCTCCATCTCGGCCAGCTTGCGCCCGACCTCCTGCACCCGGCCGCGCGTCACGCGCACGCCGATCAGCGCGTCGATCGGAAAGCCGATCGGCGCGGGGTTGATACGGGCCATGGTGACGATGGCGCCGACGTGCAGCAGCCGGTCGACCCGTTTGCGGACGGTCGGCTCGGAGACGCCCACGGCGCGGGCGATCTGCGCGTAGGCCAGCCGTCCGTCGTGGCGCAGCAGCTTCACGATGCGCCGGTCGAGATCGTCGAGCTCGACGATGCCGTGAGGCATGGACCCCTGGCGCACGAGAGGTCGAGGTTTGGAATGCTTATCGATCTTGCGTTCCATAATCAGGAAGTATAGCGATTCGGCCTTTCCTGTTCAATAACGCGTCGAATGCTGCCATGTTCTCAGACGCTTGCACTCTTTGCGGTTTGAAAGCGGATACCATCGTGATTCGGCGATTCCCTTTCGGGTCGCGACAAGGTCGCGCGAAAGCTGCTGTGATTCCGTCGCTTTCGCGCTTGCCCGTGCCACTACGTGATGCTAAAGTCGGTTCGCCCGGCACTTGACAAAAGGGTGGGTTCTCAACCATAGTCCGTTCCACTACGGCTACCCACCCAGGTGGATAGTATCGCACCATCATCCACCGGTGCGGTCGTCATGGCAAGGGCTGGCCAAGGGGGGTGGTGTTCGCTCATGATTGCGGGACCTCGCCGGAGACGCCACGCGACAGTCCGGCGAGCACCTGTGTTGCCGACATCCCGACGACGTTGCCGCGCGGGCGGCGGTCCGGTCTAGAGCACAATCACGAGAAATGGGGGACCACATCGTGAGTGATCAGGAGGGCAAGGCTGGGTTCGACCTGAGCAAGGTCGACGAACTCATCAACTCGCACCGCTTCACGCGTCGCAATCTGTTGCAGGGCGCCCTCGCGGCCGGCGCGGTCGCCGCGATCGGGCCCGTCCTTTCCGCGTGCGGCAGCTCCTCTGGCGGCACGTCCAGCAGCGGATCGCCGGCGGCGGCCGCCTCGCCCAAGAAGGGCGGCGCCCTCAAGTCCGCCATCGGCGGAGGGTCGGCCAAGGACACCCTCGACGGCCAGATCCCCACGAGCGAGACGCAGATCGGCACGCAGTGGCAGGTCTACGACGCGCTCATGGACTGGGATCCGAACCACAAGCTCGTCATGACCCTGGCCGACTCCTACGAGCCGAACACCGACGGCTCGGTGTGGACGGTCAAGCTCAAGTCCGGGCTCACGTTCCACAACGGCAAGTCGGTCACCGCCGACGACGTGATCTACTCGTACAAGCGCATCATGGATCCCAAGACCGCGGCGCCGGGCGCCAGCACGCTGTCCGCCCTCAAGGCGAGCGGCATGAAGAAGATCGACGACCTCACGGTGCAGTTCACCCTCACCAACCCGAGCGTCACGTTCTACGAGGCCATGGCGTATTACCCCAACGCGATCGTACCCGAGGGCTACGACCCGAAGGGCATGACCGGCGCCGTCGGTACTGGCCCCTGGATCCCCACCAGATTCCAGCCTGGGCAGCAGGTGGAGTTCAAGGCCAACCCCAACTACTGGGGCGAGGGCCCGTACGCCGACACGCTCACCATGTATGAGATCGCCGACCCGAGCGCCAAGCTCAACGCGTTGCTGGGCGGCACGGTCGACCACATGACGCTGCTCGATAGCTCGCAGGTCTCGGCCGTGAAGGCCGCATCCGGCATGCAGGTGCTGCAGGCCAAGACGGGCGGCTGGTGGCCCTTCACCATGCGCATGGACCAGAAGCCGTTCACCGACGCGCGCGTGCGCCAGGCGTTCCGCCTCATCGTCGACCGCCAGCAGATGATCGAGCAGGCCCTCGGCGGCTACGGCTGGGTCGGCAACGACATGTACGCTCCCTACGACCCGGGCTATCCCGCCGATCTGCCGCAGCGCACCGCCGACATCGAGAAGGCCAAGTCTCTGCTCCAGCAGGCAGGCTACAACAACGATCTCACAGTGCAGCTCACGACCTCTACGGCCGTGTCCGCCGCCGCCCCGAACATGGCTCAGGTGTTCGCACAGCAGGCCAAGGCTGCCGGCGTCACGGTCAACGTGAACAAGGTCGACCCGAGCGTGTTCTACGGCGACAACTACCTC
>DATIYD010000485.1:0-9316 GCA_035517975.1 Thermoleophilia bacterium
CACGGCGCCGATCGGCGCCGGCCGGCACGGCGACCTCACCTGGGGCGCCGCGCAGGCCGGCGTCGCGGGCGGCGTGGCCGACGCCGTCGCCGAGGGCGTGATCGAGCGCGGCGCTGTGGGCGACCTCGCGCTGATCGCCGCCGTCTGGGTGAACCCGGCCGCGGCCGACGAGGAGGCCGTCTACGCCAACAACCGCGCGGCCACCCTCACCGCGCTGCGCAACGGCAGCGCCGGGCGGCCCAAGCTCGATGAGGTGCTGGCCGCCCGCGACGAGCCCCGCAATCCCTTCTTTCGCGCGTCATGAAGCGCGACGGCGCGATGAAGGGCGACGTCACGACCCGGCCGCTCGCCTTCATCGGCCTGGGCAACATGGGCGGCCACATGAGCCGCCGCCTCGCGCAGGCCGGCCTCGATCTCACCGTCTTCGACCTCGACGCCGGCAAGGTCGCCGCGGCCGTCGCGGCCGGCGCCCGGCCGGCAAGCTCGGCGGCGGCTGCTGCGACAGACGCCGCCGTGCTGCTCACCAGCCTGCCGACGCCGGCGGCGGTCGACGACGTCATGCTCGGCGCCGGTGGCGTGCTGGCCGCCCTGCCCGACGGGGCGTTGTGGGTCGACATGTCGACCTCGCTGCCGGCGGTCGCCGATCGGGTGAGGACGCGGGGCGCCGCGCGGGGCATCCGTGTGCTCGACGCCCCGGTCAGCGGCATGAGCACCGGCGCCGCGACCGGCACCCTGCACCTCTACGTGGGCGGCGAGGCCGCCGACCTCGAGCAGGTGCGGCCGGTGCTCGAGGTGATCGGCGACCGCGACCACATCAGGCACGTCGGCGGCCACGGCGCCGGTTACACCGTGAAGCTCCTGCTCAACCTGCTCTGGTTCTCGTCGCTCGTCGCCACCGCCGAGGCGCTCACTGTCGGCGTGCGCGCCGGCGTCGACCTGGCGGTGCTCCACGAGGCTCTGGTGACCAGCCAGGCCAACAGCGTGCTGCTCGAGCACGACCTGCTGCCCCTGCTGCTCGAGGGCGACTACGAGCCCGGCTTCGCCGTGGCCCTGGCCTGCAAGGACCTCGGCCTCGCGATCGACCTGGCCCGCAGCCAGGATGTGCCGGTCGAGCTCAGTGCCGTGGTCGAGCAGGTGTTCCGCCGGGCGCGGGCCGCCTACGGCGAGACGGCCGGCGAGATGTCGCCGGTGCGGCTCTACGAGGAGCTCGCGGGACTCGAGCTCAGGCTGCCGGGCTCACGCCCGGCGGCGGGCGACGACGCAACGGCTCCGGGCAACGACGCGGCGGCGGGCGGCGACGCAACGGCTCCGGGCAACGACGCGGCGGCGAGCGACGGCGCGGCGGCTCCTACCCCTTCAGCACGCCGAGCGGCTTGAGGCGCGCCACGCGGCGCGACAGGCCGACCGCCTCGACGATGGCCACGATCTCGGCGACGTCCTTGTAGGCGTAGGGCGCCTCTTCGGCCAGCAGCGCCGACGAGGCCGCCCGCACCACGATGCCACGCTCCTCGAGCTCACGCCGCACCTCGGGGCCGCTCTTGACCTTGCGCGCCGCGCCGCGCGACAGCAGCCGGCCGGCGCCGTGACAGGTCGAGCCGAAGGTCTCGGCCATGGCCTTCTCGGTGCCGGCCAGCAGCCAGCTCTCGCGCCCCATGTCGCCGGGGATGATGACCGGCTGGCCCACGGCGCGGTCGTCGGCGGGCACGTCGGAGCGACCCGGGCCGACGGCCCGGGTCGCCCCCTTGCGATGGACCAGCACGGCCCGTTCGACCCCGTCGACCAGGTGCGTCTCGTGCTTGGCGATGTTGTGGGCGACGTCGTAGACCAGGCCCACGCCGAGCCGCTCGCGGCTCGCCCGGAAGACCTGCTCGAGGGCGCCGGCCACCTCGTTCATCATCACCTGACGATTGGCGAAGGCGAAATTCGAGGCACAGGCCATGGCCGCCAGGTAGTCGCGACCCTCCGGCGAGGTCGCCGGGGCGCAGGCGAGTTGCCGGTCGGGCAGCTCGAAACCGAACCGGTTGGGCGCGTTCATGCGCGCCAGGTGGTCGGTGCAGGTCTGGTGGCCGAAGCCGCGCGAACCCGAGTGGATCATGACGACGACCTGCCCCTCGGCGACGCCGAAAGCCTCGGCCGCCTCGTCCTCGAGCACGCGATCGACCGCCTGTACCTCGAGGAAGTGGTTGCCGGCGCCCAGGCTGCCGACCTGGGTCAGACCGCGGCGCAGGGCCCGTTCGCTCACGGCGTCGGCGTCGGCGCCCGCCAGCGCGCCGCCCTCTTCGGTGTGGACCAGGTCGTCCTCGGTCGCGAGGCCGCGCTCGGCCAGGAACGGTACGCCCTGCTCGACCAGGCGGCGCAGCTCGCGCGGGCCCAGGTGCAGGGCGCCGCGCGCCCCCGTGCCCCGCGGCACGCGACGCTCGAGCTCGTGGAGCAGCTCCTCGAGCCGCGGGGCCACCTCGTCGCGCCGCAGGCCAGTCCGCACCAGACGCACGCCGCAGTTGATGTCGAAGCCCACGCCACCCGGCGAGACGACGCCCTCGCGCGCGTCGGTCGCGGCCACGCCGCCTATAGGAAAGCCGTAGCCCCAGTGCACGTCCGGCATGGCGAAACTGGCCCGCACGATGCCCGGCAGGGTGGCGACGTTGGCGACCTGACGCAGGGCCTCCTGGTGGCCGGCCTGCTCGAAGAGCGCGGGCGCCGCGAAGACGATACCCGGCACGCGCATGCCACCCTGCTGGGGGATCTGCCAGACGTACTCGTCGAGGCGCGTGACCTCGAGGTCTGCGGGACGAGTCTCCACGGCTTACCTGCCGATCGTGGGCGCCGGTCTCAGCTCAGGATATGCCCCGCGAGACCCGGCGCGAACGCCCGCGTGCACCGCCGCGGACCGTCGCCCGGCGCACTCCCCGGCCGGCGTTACGCCGGCCGCCTCAGACGTCGAGGACGACCGTCGCCACCCAGCCCTCGTCGCCGCGCCGCAGCGAGAGACCGTGATAGGTGGCCGCCTTGACGTCGAGCCGCGGCTCGTGGCGCTGCCGGTCGCGCGGCTCGCCGGCGGCCCGGGCCGCCACGTACCGGTGGGTGAGGCCGGCGATGGTGAAGCGACCGAGCACGATGTCGTCGGTCTCCATACGGTAGAGCAGCTCGTTGAGCCAGGCGACGAGCAGCGCGTCGGGCGAGCCGCCGGGCGCCTCGGCGATCACGGAGTAGGTCTCACGTGGCTCCACCGCGGCGGGGTCGCAGACGAGCGAGGCGAGCGCCAGGGCGGCCTGTTCGAACAGCGCCGGCTGGGACGGGCCCCAGACGCGCAGCCCGACGTCGGCGGTGTGCTCGGTCAGCTCGAAACCGGCGGGCGGCCGCGGGTGAGCATCGCCGAGCGGCGGCAGCTCGGCGGCCGACGGCGCGCCCAGCGCCGAGGCGGCGCCCCGGTCGGTCGTGGCCAGCGTGAAGGGTCGCGAGCGCACCCCTTCGCGCGCGAGCGCGTCGACCATGGCGGCGGCGACGGCGTCGACCGCCGCCCCCGGCGCGGGAAAGGCGATGAGGCTGGGGCCCGAACCCGAGACGGCGACCGCGGCGGCGCCGGCCTTGCGGGCCGCCGACATGGCCGCGGGCCCGCCGGGCATGTGCTCGAGGCGCTGGGCCTGATGCAGGCGGTCGTCCATGGCCTTGCCGAGCAGCTCGAGGTCGCCCCGACGCAGGGCCTCGACCACGAGCGCCGCGCGCCCCATGTTGTAGACGGCGTCGGCGAGGGCGACGTAGGTCGGCAGCTCGGCCCGGGCGGCCTTGGTCGAGTACTCGATCTGCGACACCGCCAGGGCCACCTCGATGGGCCGCACCTCGATGCGCTCGGTAAGCAGGCCCTCTTCGCCGTTGACGACGATGACGAGGCCGCCGTCGAGGGCGGCGGCGACGTTGTCGGGGTGCCCCTCGACCTCGGTGGCGAGGGCCAGGATGGCGCCCGGGCCCAGGGGACGGCCGAGCAGCTCGTTGGCGCCCAGCAGGCCGCTCACAATCGCCGAGGCGCTCGAGCCGAGGCCCGACGAGAGCGGCACCGCGACCTCGCAGTCGACCCGCAGGCCGGCCGGCATGGACGCGCCGACCTCGTCGCAGAGGCGTCGGAACGCGCGCACGACGAGGTTGTCGGCGTCGTGCGGAAGCACGTCGCCGCCCTCGCCGGCGACGTGCACCTCGACCTTCTCGCCGGTCAGCGAGAAGGTCGCCACGTTCCACAGGTCGAGCGTGAGCCCGAGGCAGTCGAAGCCCGGTCCCAGATTGGCCGTCGTGGCCGGCGCCACCACCCGGGCGGTCCGCGCGGCCGTGTCGGCGAAGCTCGTCATCGGTCGTGCCCCAGATACCGCGCCGCGCGCCGCGCCGCGTTCACGCGCCGTCGGCAGCGCCGCCGGCCGCCGGCCGGCCGCCGCGCCGGTGGCGCACGATCGCCCAGACGACGAGCGCGACCAGGGCCACGACGACCACGTAGTCGAGGTAGTGCAGCAGGGGATCGATCTTCTGCCAGTTGCTGCCGAGCTTCTCGCCGACGAAGCCCAGAAGGAGGACCCAGACCGTCGAGCCCATGACGGTGTACAGGATGAACTTCCAGAACGGCATGCGGCCGAACCCGGCCGGCAGGGAGATGAACGTGCACACGATCGGGATCATGCGAGCGAAGAACACCGTGACCGGCCCATAGCGCGCGAAGAACCGCTCGGCGAGGACCAGATGATGCATGCGCAGGAAGACGTACCGGCCGTAGCGCTCGACGAACGGCCGACCGCCGTAATAGCCCACGGCGTAGCTGATGCACGAGCCACAGAGGTTGCCGGCCACGCCCGCGACGACGACCCCGAAGAGCGTCAGGTGACCCTGACTCACGGCGAAACCGGCGAACGGCATGATCGCCTCGCTGGGGATCGGGATGCAGGCGCTCTCGAGGAGCATCAGCACGAAGACGGCCGGGAGTCCCCAGTCGCCGATCAGGGTCGTGCAGAAGGTGACGATGGGATCGATGACGTGCTGCATGACGTCGACACACTACCACAGGGGCTCCGCCTCGGGGGCGGGGGCATCCGGGCTCGCTTTGGCCCCCGGCGCGCGCTGTGCTAGCGTTCATTGGTTGACCGCGCGCGCTCGTGCGCGGACCGGCAGCGAGCAACTGCTACGGGAGGCGTGTGACGTGCCGATCGGTCTGATGGACATCAAGGGGCAGATCGCCGACGTGCGCGACGAAGTCGAGGCCGCCGTCCTCGGCGTCGTGCGCAGCGGACAGTTCATCCTGGGGCCCAACGTGAAAGCGTTCGAGGCCGAGGTCACGGAGTATCTGTCGACCTACGCCTCGGTGGGCGTGGGGAACGGTACCGACGGCCTGACGATCGCCCTCAAGGCGGCGGGCGTGGGCGAAGGCGACGAGGTCATCACCACGCCCTTCACCTTCTACGCCACCGCCGAGGCCATCGTGCAAGCCGGCGCGCGCCCGGTCTTCGTCGACATCGACCCCGAGACCTTGAACATCGACCCCGCGGCGATCGCCGGCGCGGTCACGGCCATGACCAAGGCCATCGTTCCGGTCGACCTGTTCGGCCTGCCGGCCGACGCCGACGCCGTGAGCGCGGTCGCCAGCGAGCACGGCCTGGTGGTCGTCGAAGACGCCTGCCAGGCGTTCGGCGCGACGTACAAGGGGCGCCGCGCCGGCGGCCTGGGCGACCTCGCCGTCTTCAGCTTCTTCCCGACCAAGAGCCTGGGTGGCTACGGCGACGGCGGCCTGGTGACCGGCCGCATCGCCGAGTTCGTCGAGATGGCCCGCCTGCTGCGCTTCCACGGCAGCCGCGACAAGGTCGACTTCGACTACGTCGGCTTCAACTCGCGCCTCGACGAGATGCAGGCGGCCGTGCTGCGCGTCGGTCTGACCCGAGTCGACGGCTGGAACGCGCGACGCGCCCAGGTGGCCGCCTGGTACGACGCCTGCCTGCCGGCCGGCGTGCGCCGCCCGGCCGTGCCCGAGGGCCTCACCCACGTGTACCACCTCTACGTGGCGCGCAGCGGGCGGCGCGACGCAGTCGCCGCCGCCCTCAAGGCGGCCGGCGTGGCCTGCGCCGTCTACTACAAGACGCCGCTGCACCTGCAGCCGGCGCTCTCGTACCTGGGCTACAAGCCCGGTGACTTCCCGGTGACCGAAGAGGCGGCCGCCACCAACCTCGCCCTGCCCATGCATCCGTTCCTCACCGAGGAGCAGGTCGCCGAAGTCGCCCGCGCCGCCGGCGAGGCCCTCGTCTAACGCCGCGGCGTGCGCGTCTGGATCGACATCACCAACTCGCCGCACGTCCTGTTCTTCGCGCCGATCATCCGGCGCCTCGAGGCGCAGGGCCACACGGTCACGCTCACCGCGCGCAAGTACGCGCAGACCGAGCAGCTCCTTTCACGCTACGGCCTCGCCGCGGTGATCACCGGTCAGCATGCCGGCAAGAGCGTGCCGGCCAAGGCCGTCGGTCTGTTCAACCGCTCCGCCCACCTGATCGCCCAGGCGCGCTCGGCGGGGTTCCACGTGGCCGTCGGCCACAACTCGAACGACCTCGCCCTGGCCGCCTGGACCCTCGGCATCCCCCAGCTCACCATGTTCGACTACGAGTACGCCACGGTCTCGCACCACCTGAACGTGCGCCTGGTCGACGAGGTCGTCGTGCCCGCGGCCATCCCACTCGATCGTCTCGCGCCGTACGGGGCAAAACCGGAGAAGGTGTTCCGCTATCCGGGCCTCAAGGAGGAGTACTATCTCTACGATTTTCAGCCCGACGCGAGCATCCTCGGAGAGCTCGGCCTCGACACCCGGCGGGTGATCGGCGTGCTGCGGCCGGCCCCTCACGTGACGCTCTACCATCGCCACGAGAACCCGCTGTTCGACGACGTCGTCGACAGCCTCGCGGCGCGGCGCAACGTGACCCTCGTGATCATCCCGCGCACCGAGGAGCAGCGCGAGCACTACGCGAACCTCGGCCTGGCCAACGTCGTCGTGCCCGAGAAGGCCGTCGACGGGCTCAGCCTGATCGCGGCGGCCGACTTCGTGATCGGGGCGGGCGGCACCATGAACCGCGAAGCGGTCGCGCTGGGGACGCCCGCCTACACCATGTTCGCCGGACGGCTCGGCGCCGTCGACGAGCGCCTGATCGCTGAGGGCCGCCTGGGCCGGGCGGCGACGGCCGACGACGTCGTGGTCAAGAAGAAGGCGCGCCATACGGTGCAGGCCGAGCGTCGCGATCCGCAGCTCTTCGTCGACGAGATCCTGAGCGTGGCCGGACGGCGCATGGCCCGTGAGCCCCTGGAGCCGGTGCTATGATGACCCTCGCTGCCCGTGCGAGGAGTCGCGGGCCGGTTCGTCCCCAGGGTCACCGCGGCCGGGAGACCCCGTGAGAGAACGCTTCTTCGTCAGCCGCCACCGCATCTGGCAGATCGCCGCCGATGCCGGTCTCATCGCGCTGGCGCTCTACCTTTCGTACCTGCTGCGCTTCGACTTCGCCATGCCGCGTGTGTTCGCTCACCAGTTCGTCTGGGTGATCGTGCCGGTCGTGGTCGCCGAGGTGCTCGTCTTCATGGCCTTCGGCCTCTACAACAAGTGGTGGCGCTACTCGGGCGTGCGCGATCTCGTCTCGGTCTTCCTGGCCACATTGACCGCCGTAGCGCTGGGCATGCTCGTGGCCGAGTACTTCGCCGACAAGGTGCAGCCGACCATCTACGGCCTGTACTACGTGCACCTCGACGTGACGGCCCACCGCCTGCCGTGGTCGGTGCTGGCTCTCGACTGGCTGCTGACCTTCGGCCTGCTGGGCGGCGCCCGCCTGCTGGCGCGCGTGATCTGGGAAGGGCCCTGGCGCCGCGAGCTCAGCCGTGACCGCAAGAAGGTGCTGGTCGTGGGCGCCGGCGACGCCGGCGAGCTCGTCGTGCGCGAGATGCAGAAGACGCGTCAGATCCGCTATCGCCCCGTGGGGTTCGTCGACGACGACCAGAAGAAGAAGAACCTGCGCATCCACGGCGTGCGGGTCGTCGGCACCACCCGCCACCTGCCCGCCCTGATCGAGGAGTACGCGGTCGAGCAGGTCATCATCGCCATGCCGTCGGTCGGCGGCCGCGTGATCGAGAACATCGCCGTCTCCTGCAAGAAGGCCAACGTGCCGGTCAAGACGCTGCCCGGCGTCTACGAGCTCATCAAGGGCTCGGTGACCATCGAGCAGCTGCGCGAGGTGCAGGTCGAGGACATCCTCGGGCGCCACGAGGTCTCGGTCGACTACAACAGCATCGGCTACATCACCGACAAGACCGTCATGGTCACCGGCGCCGGCGGCTCGATCGGCAGCGAGCTCTGCCGCCAGCTCGCCACCATGGGTCCGCGCCGCCTCGTGCTCGTCGACCACTCCGAGGGCAACCACTTCCAGATCGAGCACGAGCTCGAGTTCGAACGGCACTTCAGCGACCTCGCGGCCTGCCTGCTCGACATCCGCGACCGGGTCAAGCTGCGCGCCCTGTTCGACCGCGAGCGCCCCGACATCGTCTTTCACGCGGCTGCCTACAAGCACGTGCCGATGATGCAGCACAACCCGGCCGAGGCCTTCGACAACAACAGCTTCGCCACCCTGGCGGTGGTCGAGAACGCGATCCGCTTCGGGACCGGGCGGTTCGTGTTCATCTCGACCGACAAAGCCGTCGAGCCCGAGACGGTCATGGGCCTCTCCAAGGCCCTCTCCGAGCGCATCGTCGAGACGATGGCACGCGAATCGTCCGACACCCGCCTCATGTCGGTGCGCTTCGGCAACGTGCTGGGCTCGAGCGGCAGCGTGGTGCCGCTCTTTAAGCGGCAGATCGCCGCCGGCGGACCGATCACGGTGACCGACGAGCGCATGACGCGTTTCTTCATGACCATCCCCGAAGCCGTGCGCCTGGTCATCCAGACGGGCGCCATCGGCAACGGCGGCGAGATCTTCGTGCTCGACATGGGCGAACCGGTGCGGATCGTCGATCTGGCTCGCGAGATGGTCCGGCTCTCCGGCCTCGAGCTCGACCGCGACATCGAGATCGTCTTCACCGGCAACCGCGGCGGCGAGAAGCTCGACGAGAAGCTCTTCAACGACGGCGAGGACGTCGTCGGCACGAGCCACCCCAAGATCGCCATGGCGGTGCGGCGGCCGCTGCCCAGGCCGCTGCTGCGCCAGGAGCTCGCGCGCATCCGTGAGGCGCTCGACGCCGGCGACGTAGAGCGCGCCATGCGCCTGGCCGGCGACATCGTGTCGCTGAGCGCACCGCCGGCCGTCCACGGACACGACGCCACACCCGC
>DATIYD010000486.1:0-2463 GCA_035517975.1 Thermoleophilia bacterium
CTCGTGGTCCGGCCGATCATCCACTGACGGCTCAGCCCATGGCGCTCCGCCGCAGCGGCCCGGGCGCCAGGCACGACGCAGGCTTGCCCGATCCGATCCTGCCGGTGCTCCGTCCCTGCGGCCTGCTACGGTGGTGAGCACTCCGATGACGCCCTCATCCGACATGGCCCGCACGCTGGTCCTCGGCGACCGTGCGCGCCTCGAGGCCGCCCTGGCCGACTGGATCGCCGCCGTCAAGGGCGACGACCGGCTCCGTGAGGTCGTCGTGGTCACCGGTTCGAACCTCGCCGGCGGTCACCTGTCGCGGGCCGTCGCCCGTCGCCTCGGTGCCCACGCCGGCGTGCGGTTCGTCTCGCTCCACGCCCTTGCCGTGTCGCTGGCCGCCGACGCCCTTGCCGCAGGCGAGCTGCGTCTGCTGTCGCCTCTGCTGCGCGAGCGTCTCGTGGCCGGCCTGGTCGCTGGCCGAGTCGGCCATCCCTGGTACTTCGCGCCGGTCGCCGAGACGCCCGGCCTGCCACGCGCGCTGCTGCGCACCGCCGACGATCTGCGCGAGGCCGGTGTCCCGGTCGAGGCGCTCGCCGCGCTGCGCTCGCGCAAGGGCGCCGACCTGGCGGCGCTGTACGGCGACTACGTCGCCGCGCTGCAGCGCCGCCGCCTGGCCGACGACGCCGACCTGTACCGGCTCGCCGCCCAGGCGGCTACCGGGCAGACGTCCGTGCTCGCCCCCGGCGTTCCGGTCGCGGTGCACGGCCTGTACGACCTTCCGGCCATGCAGGCCGATCTCGTGGCCGCCCTGGCTCAGGGCCGCCCGTTTGCCGCCTTCCTTCCCTGGAACGCCGGCGTCGCGCCCTACGCCGCACCGGCCCGCGAGTTCTACGAGAAGCTTGGGCTTGCGCCCGGCGAGGGCGAGGCGCCAGTCGCGGCCGCATCCCCGGCATCCCCGCCCGCCGTCACCGCGAGCGGCCAGCTCACCCTCGACCTGGTCTCGCCGGCGCAGACCGAGGCACCGGTCGCGCCGCCGGCCGCCGCGGAGCCGTCGCCGGTCGGTGCGGAGCCGTCGCCGGCCGCGGGCGTCGCATCGCCGGCCGCGGGCGTCGCATCGCCGGCCGCGGCGGTGCGCATCGTCTCGGTGGCCGACGACATCGCCGAGCGGCGCGCCGTCACCGCCGAGCTGCTGCGCGCCGCCGGTGCCGGCCTCGCCTTTCACGAGATGGCGGTGGTCGCGCCCGACCGGCAAGGCCGCGACCGCCTGGCCCGCGCCCTGCGCGTGCAGGGCATCCCGGTCGCGGCCCGCGGCGCCGACGACGGCGCGGCCTCACGCACCTGTCGTCTGCTGCTCGACTGCCTGCTCCCGGTCGCCGGCCGGCCGCTGCGGCGCGACGCCGTCATCGATCTTGCCGCCACCGCGCCGCGACTCTCGCCGCCGGCCGACACCGCCACGCTGGCCCTCTGGGACGACCTCTCGCGGCGCGCCCGGATCGTCGCCGACCAGGAGTGGCGCGATCGGTTGTGGCGGCTGCTGCGCAGCTTTGAGCGGCGCGACGGCCGCGCCGCCGCCGCCGACTCGTCGAACGACCCCGCGCGACAGGGCGCCGCCGACTCGTCGTCCGACGTCGCGCCACCCCCATCCGACCCTGAGGCGGTGGCCTGTGCCTCGCTCGACGCCTTCGTGGGCCGTCTTGTCGGTCTGCGCAGGCGCCTGCTGGCGGCGCGCAGCTGGCGGCAGGCGACGCACATCTTCCTCGAGGCGGTCCAGGAGCTCTGCGGCGTGCCCGCCGACGCCCCGGTCGTGACTGTGCTCTCCGAGCTCGCCGACGTCTCCCTGGTCGACGACGCCGGCCCCGGCGATACCTTCGCCGTCGTGGCCGGCCGGGCGCTGTCGCTGCTCGACACCGCGAGCGCCGAACGTGTCGGTCGCGACGGCGTCGCCGTGCTGTCGCCGCACGAGCTGCGTGGCCTGGCCTTTCGCCTGGTCGTGTTCGGCGATCTCGCCGAGGGCGGTTTTCCCCCGCGCCCGGCGCCCGACCCCGTGCTGCTCGATCGTGAGCGCGCCATGGTGGCCGGCGCCTGCGGCGCACGCCTGCCGGCGAGCGCCGAGCTGCCGGCCGAGTACGACGCCCTGTTCGCGCTGGCGTGCGACGCCGCCGTCGACGAGCTCGTCCTGCTCGCACCTCGGCTCGACACCTCGACCGGGCGCCCGCGGCTGCCCTCGCGCGTGCTGCTCGGTCTCGCCCGCGGGCTCGCGGCCCGTCCGGTGGCCTTCGCCGAGCTCGAGACCCCCGACGGCCTGGGCGGCCTCGTGCGCCGCGTTGCGACCGGCCTCGGCGACCCCGTCGACCTGCGCGACCTCGACCTGCGGACCCTCGCGCAGGGTGCAGCGCGGCGTGCCGTCCGGCCGGCGTGGCTCGACGACTACGCGATCGCCGTCATGGGAGCACGACGGACCGAGCGCGGGGCGGCGGG